>DAINCT010000032.1:0-17284 GCA_036732245.1 Chloroflexota bacterium
GCTCCACCGACGCCTGCGGGTCGAGGTGTTAGTGGCGGCCAGTTACGCGAGCCCGGGCCTTTCAGAACTAATACGAGCCGGCGTGGCTGTGCGGGCACTGCGATATCCGTACATTCACGCCAAGATGTTCCTGGAGGATGGGCGGGTCGCGTTCATAGGATCGGAGAATTTGAGCCCCACGTCGCTCGACTTAAATCGAGAAGTAGGCATTCTTGTTCGCGGCAATACCGTGTTGCGCGCTTCAGCCATCTTTTCGCGCGACTGGGCGAATGCGACCGCGCGGCCCTCGGCAACACGATAGTCGGACGTGTTCTGCGGGCACACGTGTCCAACATTCGTCCAGTCGCCCCGGACAGGCTATACTTGTTAGGTTTTTGCCGACGCTGTGTAGTCACGAATAGGGACGCCGTAGGTGGACCTGATGGGCCCATGCTGCGGCTGATTGCTTTTATGCAGGAACGCAAAGGAAGTCCGCCGCCCGCAGTTGCAGGAAGGCAATCAACGTATGTAGGGTGCGACGGCTTTCGGTCGCCATGGCCGCGCGCAGACGTCGAGGAGGAGGATTTGTGACGAGTCTAGTCGTGGGTAGTATCGCGATCGACACAGTCGAGACGCCGTTTGGTAGGGCCGAGGAGGCGTTGGGCGGCACGGCGGTGTACTTCGCACTCGCTGCCAGTCTTTTTACCCAGGTTCAACTGGTCGGTGTAGTCGGAGACGACTTCCCTCCGAGCGGGGTAGAAATGCTTGAAGGGCGCGGTATCGACCTCCAGGGTTTACAACGACGCCATGGCGAGACGTTTCGCTGGGTAGGTCAATACGACTTTGATATGAACGTCGCGCATACTCTCGACACCCGGCTCAATGTTTTTGAGACCTTCCATCCGACCCTTCCCGAGCCGTATCGCGATGCCCGCTTTCTATTCCTTGGGAATATTGATCCCGAGCTCCAGTTGGAAGTTCTCAAGCAGGTACGAAATCCGCAGTTGATCGCGCTCGACACGATGAACTTTTGGATTGAGGGCAAGCGCGATGCGCTAACCGAGGTAATACGGCAGGTCGATACGGTGTTGATCAACGAGGGTGAAATTCGCGAGTACACTGGGCGATACAACGTTTTGGAAGCTGCTCGCGAGTTGCTAGCCCTGGGGCCGCGTCACGTCGTAGTTAAGCGTGGAGAATACGGCGCCATCCTCTTCGCAAACGACGAGGTTTTCCTCGTTCCCGCCTTTCCCACCTGGGAAGTGCGTGACACCACTGGTGCCGGGGACAGCTTCGCCGGCGCATTCATTGGCTATCTCGACCGCCGGGGTGACACGAGCCTCCACGATCTGAAGGCCGCAGTCGTGTTCGGGAGCGTCGTAGCCAGTTTTGCGGTGGAAGACTTTAGCGTGACCGGCCTGCTCCGTGCGAACGAATCGTCCATGGCAGATCGCTATGCGGCGCTAGCGTCTATGACACGCATTGAAATGCCGGAGACGCGGCCCGTGTTTATTCAGACCCAGACACTGATCAAAGAAGGAGTGTAAAGATGCAGACCGAGGTATCCCGAATAGGGGACGTGAAGGATTTCGGACTCGCCGATAAAGGAAAGGTCCGAATAGAGTGGGCCGATTCGACCATGCCGGTGCTGCGGATGATCCGCGAGCGGTTCGCGGACGAACAGCCGCTAGCCGGGCTTCAGATCGCCGCCTGTTTGCACGTGACAACCGAGACGGCCAACCTCGTCCGGACGTTGAAGGCTGGAGGCGCCTCGGTATATCTGTGTGCCTCGAACCCTCTAAGCACGCAAGATGACGTGGCGGCAGCGCTTAACGTCCACTACGACATTCCAACCTTCGCCATCAAGGGCGAGGACCGCGACACATACTTCGGCCACATCGACGCCGTGCTGGACTCCAATCCGAATTTGACCATGGACGATGGCAATGATCTAGTCACCCGTATCCATCAAGATCGGCGGGAGTTGCTCGACACGATATTTGGCGGCACAGAGGAAACGACCACAGGTGTCATTCGGCTCCAGAGCATGACCGCAGACGGCGCACTAGCCTATCCGATCGTGGCCGTGAACGAGGCCGACACTAAACACCTGTTTGATAACCGGTACGGCACGGGACAGAGCACCATCGACGGGTTGCTGCGGGCGACGAACATGTTGCTGGCGGGAAAGCGAGTAGCGGTTGCAGGCTATGGATGGTGCGGACGCGGTCTGGCGAGTAGATTGTCGGGGCTGGGCGCCAACGTAATCGTCACGGAAATCAACCCGACCCGCGCTCTCGAAGCGGTCATGGACGGCTACCTGGCCATGCCCATGGAGGAAGCAGCCAAGGTCGCCGACCTCATCATCACGGTGACCGGGAACCTGAATGTGCTCGATCGACGACACTTCGAGGTGATGAAAGATGGGGTCGTCATCGCCAACACCGGCCACTTCAATGACGAGATCAATATTCCTGCACTCGAGTCTCTGGCTAGTAGCCGCAAAGTGCTGCGGGACTTCGTCGAGCAATTCGACGTGAACGGTCGGAAGATTTACTTGTTAGCCGAGGGGCGCCTCCTCAACCTTTCTGCCGCTGAGGGTCATCCGGCAGCCGTCATGGATATGAGTTTCGCGAATCAGGCGCTGTCGGCAGAGTACCTACAACAAAAGAGGGGCGAACTTTCGCCGGGCGTGTACATCGTTCCAACCGAGATCGATCACGAGATCGCTCGACTCAAACTCGCCTCCATGAACATCGAAATCGACATTCTGACACCCGAGCAGGAGAAGTACATGAATTCCTGGCAGTCTGGGACGTAAGAGCGTCCTGGGAATCGCTGTCTGGGAGCTGGTTGAAGGCCGGAGGCGCTGGTGAAACCCGGTGCTTCCCGCCTTTTGATGTAGTTGCGGAAAAGTGTCGTCGGCGCGCATTTAACGGCCCGTGCCTCTGACCGCTACAAAGCCAAACGCGTCCGCGGCGCCTGTACAATTCGGTGAACGCTAGATTCTGAGGCTTATGGAGAGGTGGCCCATGGCAACGGCATCGAACATCGCGAGCCCAATCAAGTTCGGAACCGATGGCTGGCGTGCCGCCATAGCAGAGGCATATACATTCGAGAACGTCCGCATCGTGGCACAAGCCACGGCGAACTTCTTGAAAGAAAAGGGCCAGGCCGGCGACCCCTTCGTCGTCGGTTATGATATGCGTTTCGCCTCGGAGTTTTTCGCCGCCGCGGTAGCTGAAGTGCTGGCCGCAAATGGAATCCACGTACTACTCGCCTCTGAAGCTGCTGCTACACCAGCCGTGTCGTACTCGATCCTGACGCACAAGGCAGCGGGTGCCGGGATGATCACGGCCAGCCATAACCCTTGGACCGACAACGGTTACAAATACAAGCCGGAATATGCCGGCTCTGCCGACCCTGCCACGGTATCGGCAATCGAAAAGCAGGCGGAAGTCGTGTTCTCCGAGGGATCGGTACAGCGTATGGATCTGCAGGATGCCATGACCCAGGGAAAGGTTGAACGCTTCGAGGTGGCTCCCAGTTATCTAGACCGACTGGCGGAGATAGTGAATCCCGAACCTCTTAGGTCATCACAGCTCAAGGTGGTCATCGATCCGATGTATGGGGCCGGCATGGGCTACCTCCCGCACTTGCTCTCGGGCGGTTCGTTACAACTGTGGGAACTCAACAACTTTCGAAACCCCTACTTTGGCGGGGTGAACCCCGAGCCAATTGCTGTGAATCTAGCGAAGCTCATGGCCGCCGTCCCGGAACGCGGCGCGGACGTGGGTCTTGCCCTCGATGGCGACGCCGATCGCTTCGGTCTGGTTGATGAGAAGGGGAACTTTATTAATCAGCTTCTGGTGTATGGTCTTCTAATCATGTATTTGCTGGAGAAGAAAGGATGGCGCGGGGCGATCGTAAAATCAGTGAGCACCACTTCGCTCGCCAATCGCCTCGGCCAAAAGTACGGGGTCGAGGTGATTGAAACGCCGGTCGGATTCAAGTACATCGGCCCGGCGATGCGCGAGCACAACGCCATGATCGGCGGCGAGGAGAGCGGCGGCTACGCGTTTCGCGGCCACATCCCCGAGCGAGATGGCAGCCTGGCGGCGATGTACGTAATGGAGATGCTTCAAGCCTACGATGTGCCGATGTCCAAAATCGTCGAACATTTGCAAGAGGAGGCGGGACCGTCGTACTACGAGCGCATCGACGTGCGGTTCCCCGAAGAGAAACGGGAAGAAGTGTACGGGCGGTTTGCTGGAGAACATCCGACGGAGCTGGCGGGCCAAAAGATCGATCACGTACAGACGTTAGATGGTTACAAGTATTTTCTATCGGACGGGAGCTGGCTCCTGGTCCGATCGTCGGGCACGGAGCCGCTCATACGCCTCTACACCGAAGCCACCAGCCCCGAAATGGCGAAAGAGATACTCGACGCCGGAAAACAAATGGCGGGCCTGAACTAACGCGCCGTTGCCGCTTCCTGAGCGCGTGCCCGGAAGAACACACGAATAGGCGTCCCGAAGAACCCGAACTTTTCGCGCAATCGATTCTCGAGAAAACGACGGAAGCCGAAGTGCACGAGAGCGGGATTGTTGACCCACACCACGAAGGTGGGCGGGTCCGTCGCTACCTGCGTCACATAAAAGAGCTTTAGGATCTTACCCCGCGAGGACGGAGTTTGGTGCTCTGCCAGCATTCGCCGCACGGCATCGTTAAGAACACCGGTGGGAATTCGCTTCTTCCGCTCCTCCGCTATCTGGAGCGCGAGATCGAGCACGTTTTCCACTCGTTGTCCCGATTTTGACGAGATGAAGACAAACGGCACATATGGCATGAATTTGAGTTCGTTTCGAATCAGCCGCTCAAACTGCGCCATAGTATGTGTCTCCTTCGGCACAAGGTCCCACTTGTTTACGGCCACGATGAGGCCCTTGGCCTGCTCCTGTACGAATCCCGCAACATGCGCGTCCTGCGCTGCGAGCGGCTCGGTCGCGTCAACCAGGAGGACCGCAACGTCCGCGCGGTCTATGGCTCGCATCGCGCGCAGCACACTGTAGCGTTCGATGCCCGGCGTGATCTTGCCTCGCCGGCGGATCCCGGCCGTGTCGACCAAGATGATGCCCTGTCCCTTACGCTCCAGGAAGGTATCTACGGCGTCGCGGGTGGTACCCGGAGTATTGGAGACGACGGCCCGCTTCTGGCCGGTGAGGGCGTTGACGAGCGAGGACTTGCCGACATTTGGACGACCCACGATTGCAACCCGAACGCGGTCTTCATCTGCTTCGCGATCGATCGGCGCCGGCAATAATTCGTACACCTGGTCAAGAAAATCTCCGGTGTTCAACCCGCGTGCCGCCGAGATCGCAAGAGGATCGCCCAGGCCTAGTTCATAGAACTCAGCAGCCATGCTCTCTTGCTTGGTGTTATCTGCCTTGTTGGCCACTACCACGAGTGGTTTCCTAGTGCGCCGCAGTAGTTCCGAGATCTCCTGATCAACCGGCGTAATCCCCGTGCGACTATCAAGCACGAATACGATCGCGTCCGCCTCCTGGATCGCGAGTTGCGCCTGCTCGAAGACGCTTTCCGAAATGTCTTCCTCGACGCCCGGGATCATACCGCCGGTGTCTACCACGGCGATCTGGCGGCCGCGCCACTCGAACTCTCCATAGAGCCGGTCACGCGTAGTTCCGGGCAGGTCCTCCACGATGGCGGCGCGTTCGCCGATCAAGCGATTAAACAGGGTAGACTTGCCGACGTTCGGTCGCCCAACCAGGGCTATTAAGGGTTTCGCCATTTCACATTACTCCGGGTGGGCGTGTCTATCCGTCTCTCGACCGCGAGGCACGAGACACAGCACCGCCACGTCTCCCCCAAAACAGCCATGTTTTTGCTTAGGATGGACCGTCCTCGGATGCGGCCCGAATGGCCGCCAACGCTTGGCTGAGGACTTGTCCCGGACTGCGTCCGTCGGTGTTTACAAATATAGCATCGGGCGCTTTTTGCAGGGGTGAGTGCGCGCGCGTTGAGTCGAATCGGTCGCGGGCGCCTAGCCTTGCGCGGGCAGAATCATGCCCTTCGAGCAACACGTGCTCCCGTTGATCCCTCGCTCGCCTCCGAGCACGTTCTACATCCGAGGCCGTAACCCACAGTTTCACCGGAGCCTCCGGCAACACGGTCGTACCGATGTCGCGCCCCACCATCACGATACAGTCTCCGCTCGCCATTTCCCGCTGGCGGCGGACAAAGACCGAACGAACCGAGGGATGCGCGGAAACTGCCGACACAGCGGAGTCGACTTCAGGGGAATGAAGTTCTGGTCCGGCGGGTGAGCCATCTACCGACAGACCATCATCGGAAAGTTCGAACTCTAGATCTTGAGCGATTCTGCCCAATGCCGTTACATCGGTGGCCGACACCCCCTCCAGTAGCGCCTTAAAAGTCACAGCGCGGTACATCTGGCCCGTGTCAAGGAACCTGCAACCCAATGAATCGGCGATCGCGCGTCCCAGTGTGGATTTGCCGGACGCGGACGGCCCGTCGATCGCAATCTGCAAAGCAGATCTAGACGTGTGTTGCACGTTTTGCTGTTCCGGCACGGACGCGCACCGCTTCAACTTCGTCCCGGCTCAGGTCTCGCCACGCACCTTTTGCCAACCCACCCAGACGAACCGGGCCGACACGCACTCTCGTAAGCTTGATCACCGGGTGGCCCACCGCGGCCATCATGAGGCGTATCTGTCGCTTTTTGCCCTCGTGCACAGTGATTTGTAAAGACGTCGTCGTTTCAGTCCGATGCATTGTTTGCACCTGGCAACGGGACGTGACCTCGCCGGTTGGCAGGCGAATCCCGGACCTCAAGTCGTCCAGCACCTGGCGCGATGGGTGCCCCCTTACAACGACCACATATTCCTTCTCGATCTCGTATTTTGGGTGAATCACCAAGTTGGCCCATTCACCATCGTTCGTGAAGAGCAGAAGTCCCGCAGAATCAAGATCCAACCGTCCTACCGGGTACAGGCGCTCCGGCGCATCGATCAAGTCCATGACGGTGCGCTGGCCTTCCTCACCAACCGTTGAAGTGACATATCCTTCGGGTTTGTGCAGCGCCAAATAGCGGTTGCGGACCGGGATTACAACCGGCTGACCACGTACCAATATTTGATCTTGTTCGGGATCGATAGCCTGCCCGATGGTAGCGATTGCACCGTTCACCGTGACGTCTCCAGCGGCTATAAGTCGCTCCGCAGCTCGTCTGGACGCCACACCTCTGGCCGCCAGAACCTTCTGTAACCGTTCTTGTGTCACAGTTTTACCTTCTACACTCACTGTCCGCCTGCCACCGCAGCGCCTGGCTACGATAGGGGACTACAGACCACAGTATCAAGAGGAGAAGTTATGCAGAAGGTCAATACGGACATTGACGCCGCGGTTTCACGCATCATCGGCGACTTGGAGACCAAAAATCAGGCACGGGACCGAGCGTTGGTCGAATCGCGACAGGCGGTGCGCCACGCAGCTACCGGGATACGCGCGCTCCACCGAGGGGAACACGAGCGCGCCCACGAATCACTCTCGGCAGGTCTGAGCATGGTGCAAGCCACCAAGCGCGATCTTGAAAGATACCCTGATCTTTACTGGACGGGATACGTGCAGGATGCGCAAAAGGAAATCGCCGAGGCATGTATCGTCGCTGCCATCTTGCAATCTCGGGAACTGCCGGCACCGGCCGAACTAGGTGTCGAGCCGGCTCCTTATCTGAACGGCATGGCGGAAGCTGCCAGTGAGATGCGGCGCTACGTACTCGACATCATTCGACGCGGCGGAGAGGCGGAGATGCAGGAGGCCGAACGCGTCCTGCAGATCATGGACGACGTTTACACGAACCTCATAACGGTGGACTTTCCCGACGCGATTACGGGAGGGCTTCGGCGAACTACCGATTCGTTGAGAGGTGTGCTCGAGCGAACGCGCGGCGATCTGACTATCAGTATCCGTCAGGCAGATTTGGCTCGAGCTCTGCAACGTGGGGTGTAGTTGATTTCGCGCCGCAAGGCTCGCGGGCGGACGATGAGGCCCACGCACGGTCCACCAAGGTCTGTAACTGACCTTGTATGAACAATTGTTTGAAGCGCTCGAGTAGTTACGGTCCGTACAAGGCAGGCCCGGTAACGCAACATCGACTCCAAGGCGCCTTGTACCCCACCACCTCTCGTGGTACGCTAAGTCCAAGAATTACAGGTGGAAAGCACAGGTGGGCCAAGTGATTGCAGGCGACTTCTCGGGTCGGCGAGCGCCGTATGCGCCAATCTCCTCGCTTGAGCGTTTTTTCGCGCGGATCCGCGACCGCCAGGTGCCGGATGTGGTCGACCACACGTTCCTCGAAAAGCTGAATGTCGCCAGTAATAACGAATATGCCCTATTGAGTGCTCTCAAATTTCTAGGCGTCCTGGATGATCGGGGTAAGCCGACTCATGCCTATAGGCTGCTCCAGACGACCGATCGGTTTGAGTCCACACTACGACACCTCGTACAGACTGCGTACAAACCTGTATTTGACGCAGGCGCGGATGGTTGGTCGCTGGAAGATCTGGTCAATTTTTTCCGGGTCAGCAGCTCGGCTTCCCAAGCCAAGAACGCTGCGAGATTCTTCCACGCGGTGCGTCACCTGGCAAAGCTCGATGAAGAAGACGTCGACCTTACTCCTGAGATGCCTTCTCCACATGGTGAGGAAAACGCCGAGTCGAAAGATGCGACCTCCTCCGTAAAAGCGGGCGAGCAAGTCGCAAGTCCGTCGATACCGGTTCGCGCCGACGAACTGTTGCGTGCCAAGGCCCGTCTCTTGGAGAAGCTGCCGGCCGCCAATCCGGCCTGGACCGCAGCCGAATACCAGTCACTTTGTGACCGTTTCGTGGCGATGTTGGAGAGCCTCGACCGGAGCCTTTAGCACCTCTGGTCGGTTTTGTACGGGAGCGGTGCATCCCGTCGGAATCGAAGATCCGGCACAGGGGGGTTTGCGGAGGCCGATCGTCCTGTCGGCCGCGAATCCGCGTGCCGCCCTTCGCGGTAATCACCCTGGGAGCACTGTTGAAATGTGGAAATGTATACCCTTGTAAAAGTCATCCAAGGACCTTGTATCGGAATACAAGTACTACAAGGGTCTTGAGAGGTCCTAAGCTGTGGTGTAGGATTGTTCTTGTCGTTCCATCTCAGGTCGGGAGTCTCGGTTCCGTGTCAGACAGCTTTGTGCACCTCCACAGCCACACCTCCTATTCCCTGCTCGACGGGCTCGCCAGAATCGACGATCTCTTACACTCCGCACACGATTTCGGCATGCCGGCACTCGCGTTGACGGACCACGGCACCATGTTCGGCGCGATCGAGTTCTATGACAAGGCAAAGGAAACAGGAGTCAAGCCGATCATCGGCTGTGAGGTGTATGTCTCCGATGCTCCCCTGGAGAAACGACCCAGCCCGGAATCGAAGAACTATCACCTGGTGTTGTTGGCCGCGAACGAGGTCGGGTATCGGAATCTCATTCAACTGACTACGCAGGCACACTTGAAAGGCTTCTATCGCAAGCCACGAGTCGACCACGAGTTACTCGAGCGCCACTCAGCAGGACTCATTTGTATGTCGGCGTGCGCCAGCAGTGAGGTAGCCCGTCTCATCCTGGACGGGAACCTCCCTGGCGCAGAAGAGCGTGTCGATTGGTACCGGCAAGTATTCGCCGACCGTTACTATCTCGAGCTGCAATACCACGACCTGGAGTTCCAGAAGTCGATCAATCAGGGGATTCTGCATTTGCACCAGCGTCTGGGAGTGCCGCTGGTGGCGACGAACGACGTGCACTACGTGACCGAGCGCCAGGCGTACGCGCACGAGGTTCTCTTGTGCGTGCAGACTCAGACCACGATGAGTGATCCCAAGCGCATGCGCATGGAGTCGCAACAGTTCTACCTTAAATCGCCGCAACAAATGCACGCTCTGTTTGGCGATTACCCGGGGGCGGTGAGCAATACATTGGCCATCGCCGAACGATGCAACCTTGAACTCGTGTTTGGTCGGCCGCACTTGCCGAAATTCGATACCCCGGATGGGCTCTCGTCAGAGGAGTACCTGCGCCGGCTCTGTGAAGCCGGACTTGCCCGTCGATATCACGAAGTCACGGGCGAGATCAGGGCTCGGCTCGAGTATGAATTGACCGTCATCTTCGGCACCGGGTTCGTCGACTATTTTTTGCTTGTCTACGACGTCATTCGGTTTGCCCGCGAGCAGGGTATCGCCGTGGGGCCGGGGCGAGGCAGTGCAGCCGCCAGCATCGTTGCGTACTGCCTCTTTATTACAAACATTGATCCGGTGGGGCACGGATTGTCTTTCGAGCGTTTCTTGAATCCGGAGAGAGTGACTATGCCGGACATGGATCTCGACTTTGCCGACGACCGCCGGGACGAAGTTATCCGGTATGTGAACGAGAAGTACGGGCGTGATCGCGTGGCGCAAATCATCACGTTCGGGACCATGGGGCCGCGCGCCGGTGTCCGGGACGTGGGTAGGGTGCTTGGCATGCCGTACCCCGACGTTGACCGCGTGGCCAAACTCGTTCCGTTTATGTGCTCGAAAGTGGCGAAGGCGAAGGAGGAAGTCGCGGAATTGCGGCAGCTCTATGAGTCGGATGCCGCTATGAAAAAGCTGCTCGACACGGTGGAGGACCTCGAAGGAGTGGCACGGCATGCGTCGACGCACGCAGCGGGCGTTGTTATCTCGAAGGACCCGCTAGTTGAGCACGTGCCACTGTACAAGGTCCCGAAAAGCGATCAGGTGACCACGCAATACGCTATGGCGTCGATCGAGAAGATCGGCCTGCTCAAGATGGACTTCCTCGGTCTCCGCACTCTGACTATTTTGGAGCGCGCCCGGAGTTTCATCGAGTCGACAACGGGAAACCCCTGCGAGCTCGACGACATACCGTTGGAAGATTCGAGTATTTATGATCTGCTCAGTTCCGGGGATACGTTCGGGATCTTCCAGGTCGACGGTGCGGGCTTCCGGAAGTTAATGCGAGAGCTTCGACCCACGGAGTTCAAGCACATTGTCGCTGCCGGCGCGCTCTATCGACCGGGTCCCATGGAGCACATCCCTGAATTCGTTGCTCGAAAAAATGGCCTGAAACAGATCAAGTACGATCATCCCGCCCTGCAGGAAGTGCTGGAGGAGACCTACGGCATCGTGGTGTACCAGGACCAGGTGATGCGAGTTGCTGCTCTTGTCGCCGGTTACTCAATGGGGGAGGCCGACCTCCTGAGGCGGGCCATGGGCAAGAAGAAGGCGGCCGAACTGGCGAAACATCGCTCGGCTTTCGTCGAGCGAGCAGGCGCACGCGGCACAGATGCGCAGACGGCCGAACACCTTTTCAATGTCATCGAGCCCTTTGCCGGCTACGCGTTCAACAAGGCTCACGCCGCCGCGTATGCCGTGATTACCTGTCAAACCGCCTATCTCAAGGCGAATCATCCTCGGGAGTATCTCGCAGGATACCTATCGGCGGAACGAGAAAACTCCGAGAAGGTCACGGAAGCTATGGCCGAATGCAGGCGGTTAGGAATCAAGATTCTTCCCCCCGACGCCAATCGGAGTTCCTTCGATTTCACGCTCGAGGATGGAGGTATTCGATTTGGTCTGGGCGCTATCAAACACGCCGGCTCGGCAGCCATTGAATCGCTCTTGCGGACTCGCGACGAAGGCGGGCCTTTTTCGTCCCTCGAGGACCTGTGTGCCCGCATGGACTCGGCATCGATCAATAAGCGGGTGCTTGAGAGTCTCGCGAAGTCCGGAGCGCTCGATTGTATTGGAGTGGAGCGAAAACGATTGGTTGAAGGTCTGGATCGCGTCGCGGCTTTTGCGCTGAACATTCAGCGAGCCGCTGCCTCTGGCCAAGTTTCCCTTTTCGGAGAGACGTCGGCAGTCGAGCCGGTCCTCCAGCTCCCGTTTAGCGACGCTGCCTCCCTGGACGAGAAAATCGAATGGGAAGAAGAGTTACTGGGAACCGCAGTTTCGCGTCACCCGATCGCGGATCTCGCGCCCGCGTTCCGCGCCGCCAATGCAATGCCGGTCGGTGAACTGACCGGCGAGCAGGACGCGCAGAGGGTCGCGGCGGGCGGGGTCGTACGCCGGCTACGCTCGTTTTCAACCAAAGACGGCCGACCCATGGCGTCGTTCCAACTGTCGGATCTTGACGGAGGCATAGAGGTCGTTGTGTTCAGTCGCAGTTACGAGCAGGTTGGCACGAAACTGGCGGAGGGAGCAATCGTGGTGATCGAAGGGAAAATTGATGCTTCGGATGGTCGCCTGCGATTGCTGGCAAGCGCAGTGCACGCACTGGAGGACTTAAACGACCGTCCGCTGTCACCAAACCTCAATGGTGGGAAGCGCAGCGCGCGAATCGAGTCAGGTGGCGCTTATGGACATGCAGGCGACCCGGAGCAGGTCCTCGGTCGGCTGCCCAGGCGCATCACCATAGAAATACGCCGAGGTCCCGACCGACTGGAAGATGTTGCCCGTATCCTGGCGGCGTACGAAATCTTACAGCGTTATCAGGGCCAGGATGAGGTCGAGATCTTGGTCCGCCAAGGGGTCAGGCTGACCGCCATACCCTTGCCGAATAAATCGATCGGCTATTGCGACCAGCTGGCTTTGGAGCTGGCGCGGGTACTGGAAGGTGCAGCCGTCCGGGTTGACGGCGAGATCATCTCGGTTTGAGCCGGAACGACTTCTCTAATCGAGCGCGTCGGGCAGACGCCACACCTGCATAAACGCCATTTCTCCCTCGGCCAACTCGTCACGATCTTCGGGGACGATCACCAGCCCGTCGGCGCGGGCAAGTGGTGACAACATGGCAGAGTCCTGCGGCCCGGACAGCGACGCGTGGAACTCGCCCGCTTCGTAGCGGAGCCGCGCTCTGGCATACGTGCGGCGGCCGCCCCGATTATCAATCCGTTCGTCCAGGCGCACTCTGACCGTCGGTCTGTACAGCGCGGCTCCTAGCATACATCTGATGGCAGGACGCGCGAACTGCTCAAATGTGACCATACCGCTGGTTGGGTTTCCGGGAAGTCCAATGATGCGAAGAGAACCGATAGAACCGAACAACAGGGGCTTTCCGGGCCGAACTCGCACCCGCCAGAAGTTAAGCTCGCCACCACGCCCGATTACGTCCTTCATATAGTCGAAATCGCCCACGGACGCTCCTCCGGTCGTTAGAAGTAGGTCCGCCTGGGAGACTGAGGCTATGGTCTCGGAGATCTCTTCAGCGTCGTCTCGCACGGTGGGGAGCACGAGCGGCATTCCTCCTGCTTCCGTCACGGCATGCAGCAGCATTGCACTGTTACTGTCATAAATCTGCCCGGATTTCAGAGACGTCCCAGGACGGACCAATTCGTCGCCAGTCGAGAGAATTGCCACCACCGGTCGGCGTACCACCGGCACGAGGCCCATGCCAAGCGCCGCCAGCAGCGCAATCCCGCGCGAATTCAATTCGGTCCCGGAGGGCACTACTGAGGCGCCGGCTTTAACATCCTGGCCTGCCGGTCGCACGCTAGCCCCCTCGGGCACAGGCGCTGATAAGCAGATTGTGCTCTCCAGATCTTCCACGTCTTCGAAGGGAACGACTGCATCCGCTCCCGGAGGTAGCGGAGCGCCCGTCATAATACGAGCGCTCTCACCCGGCCCAAGTTCGCGAGCACTGAAACTACCGGCGGGTATGTTGTCGGCAACGGATAACGAGACCGGACTTTTCGGTCCGGCCCCGGCCGTCGATTCACTCCGCAGCGCAAAGCCGTCCATGGACGAGTTGGCGAAAGGAGGAATGTCGACGGAGGAAGTAACCGGTTCGGCCAGGACCCGGCCAAGGCAGCGGTCCAGCGGGACGTGTTCAGCCTCGAGGCGGATGAAGTGGTCCAGAATGCGCGCGCGTGCGTCCTCGACGCTGAGCAGACTAGCCTGCCTCGCCACGTAATATCTTTTCGTAAAGCATTCTGGTGGACGGGGCCGGCTGTGCTGCAAGGTGTTGAGCGAAGAGGCGCTCAGCATAACGGTACAAGTTGATTGCCTCGCCTCTCCTGCCTGCCCGCGAGAGGTAGAGCATGAGGGCCTGGTATGCGTTTTCACGATACGGATCGATATCAAGCACCTTTTTCATAAGCCGGACGCTGTCTGAATACTCACATCGATCGGCGCAGAGCGCCGCCACTCGAAACATTGAGGATATCCAGAGCTCTCGCATGCGTTCTCGCCGATCGCTGGGCCAATCTTCGTACAAATTCTCGCGCAAGTAATCTTCTTTGTACAGCGCCAGAGCTGCCAGGAAAAGGCCAAGGGCCGCGTCGACGTCGCCCGATTCCTGTGCATCTTGCGCCGCCTTGATCTGCTGCTCAAATTCGATCGAATCGACCCAGATATCTGCTGCCTGATTGAGTTGAAGCGTGGATCCTTCCTCGAGCACGAACTTGCCGCCTCTGAGATCGGGCCTGGCCGGAGGTACAAGTGAGGCCAACAGAGCAGAAAGTCGACTGGAAGCTTCGTGTTCTTCAAGATCCGGCCATAGAAGATACAAGGCGGTCGAGCGCTGTATTGGTTGGCCCCACTCCGTGACCAGATATTTGAGCAAGAGCCGTGCTTTTGGATCACCGGTCTCTTCGTCAAAAAGGAGTTCATTGCCCAAGAGAGCACGGAATGGACCGAGCGTGAACACCTTGAGGCTCGAAGTCTCCGCGTGACTTGCTTGTGTGCGGTCCAGCCAAACGCGCACCCGCAAGAGAAGATCCTCGAGGTCGAACGGTTTGGGGATGAAGTCGTCTGCACCCGATTCGAGAGCCTCGAGAATGTCGTGGTGGCTTGACTTCGCGCTCAATACGATGATGGACGGTCGTGAGGCAGGCCGCTTGCCGGCCAGAGCCTTAAGCACCTCGAAGCCGGTCATCCTGGGCATCATAAGATCAAGGATCACGAGCGCGGGACCACTGGATGCTATCTTTTCCAGCGCCTCGACACCGTCGCCGGCCGTCTCGGTTTCGTACCCTTCGTCGACCAGCACTGTGGTCAAAAAATCAACTATGTCTGGTTCGTCGTCTACCACGAGAACGGGTCCCCTGCCATCCCCCATTCTCTTACCCTCCAATGAAGGTTGCGTCTTTATACTAAAGACTATACTGCACACCGGACACCGCATGGATCCCTACGAAAATATTGTTGATCTCTACGATCTCGAGCACGACGCGTTCGACGACGACGCGTCGTTTTTCGTGAGTCTCATCCAGCAGAGCCCGGTGCTCGAGATAGGCTGCGGCACGGGCAGGATCGCGGAGCGCCTGGCGCGTGCGGGTCTCGAAGTCACCGGAATTGACACATCCGAAGCGATGCTGGCGGCAGCGCGCACGCGCCTGGCCGGACTAGCGAATGCGTCCGTGCTTCATATGGCAGTGGAGTCGCTCTCCTTGCCGCAGACATTCAAATCCGCTATCTGGCCGCTAAACGTGCTGTGGCATCTGACTGATCTCAGCGCCCAGATCGGCGCGATGAAGAGAGTACGCGCATGTATGGTCCCCAAAGGACTGCTGGTTATCGATCTCTCTAATCCCTTGACTATCTCCAATCATCAAGTCGGAGATTCCGTGCAGCTCCGTTTCCATCGCGGAGAGGGCGCAGCTCAGGTCCAGGGATTCTCCAGCACAGCCGATCAGCCATCGGAGCAAGTACTAAGGCTGTCCCTATGGTACGACCGGATAGCTGAGGATGGAACGGTTCGGCGCACAACGAGTTCACTACCGTTACGGTACACGTATCGATACGAACTGGAGCTGATATTGATCGCGACCGGATTCCGGCTGGAACAGACGTACGGCTCATACGATCTGGACCCCTATGGAGCCGACAGCCCCGGCTTGCTGGTGGTCGCGCGTGCTGTTTAGGCCTGGCGCGTGGCAGGGACTGCCTGATCGCCTCCGAGTGCCCGCTCCATGGCATCCCGCTCTTCGGGTGTAAGCGAATACGACGAGTTGCCCCGTTCAACCGGCTTTGCATATAGACGGCTGTCAGTACGCGAGTGCAGAGCCGTGATGACGATGCCATCCCTATGACCGTCCAGCAGGGCCAACGCAAAACTCTGATCGCTTCCCGTGTCGTGAAACGGACTAAATCGCACTAATCCGACGTGTCGAATGACAGTCGGCATTATTCGCACGATGCCCTCGTGCTGTTCCTGCATCCGAGCGACGGATTGTGCAGTGCTCTGCACCGTATTAAGGTAATCGGCGAGAACGCGAGCGGTGTTTTCGTTTCCCGATTCGCGAAAGATCGAATCGAGCCGAGCCTCTACGTGCTGAGCAAAGCGATTGACACGCCATGTCCAGATGCCAACAGCGAGCACCGCCGCCAGAAGCACCAGCCAGAAAATGAAGGCGTGTTGGTCGTACGTAAGGCGCAAAGAATCGATGGTGAACTCGCAGCGACAAAGTCGAATATCGACACAGTATAAACCTCTTTAGGTCCTGGCAGACATGTATAATGCTCCTGCCGCGGGCACATGACACAACTGCAGGCAATAGTCCGCGCAGCCCGGTTGACCTGCCCTACTTAAAGGATTTCGTTTTGCCCAAAAAGGTTCACGGTCGTTCTGCGCCGAAATCCCGATCGCGCGCGCGTAACGCCGCGCGACCGCTTCCCGTGTCAGCTCAAGCAGCAGCGACTCAGGACGAGTTCATCCCCTCGGGGCCGCCGCAACGCACCGTAACACAAGCTCAGGGGAGCGCTGCTACGCGTCCCGTTGCCGCGCGCCGACCGAATTCGGCTCGGCGAACTCCGGTTTTGGCGATCAACTACGACTACTTGCGGCGGGACATCAAGGCACTTTCGATACTCGCTCCGTCCATGGTTGTTCTCCTGCTGATCGCATTCTTCGTTTTCCGCTAGACCGACTCTGGGTTTGAGCACCGAGCCCGAACGATCGTTCCTAAGAGGACTCCCGTCGGTGGACCAAGTGCTGCGATCGGAGAGCCTGCGAACGACCCTTGCCGAGTATCGACGAGACGTGGTCACGCGACTCGTGCGATCGACGCTTCAAGAGTATCGCGATGCTCGACCCCATGTCGGTGCGTCACCCAGTGCCGTCGAGTTGGCCGATATTGTCAGTTCCCGGATCTCGAATGATTGGGCCGTTGGACCGCGGCGAGTCATCAATGCAACTGGTGTGGTACTCCACACCAACTTAGCGCGGGCGCCGCTGAGCACCGCAGCGAGA
>DAINCT010000033.1:0-17230 GCA_036732245.1 Chloroflexota bacterium
GGGTGGACGCACCGTCGGCTCCGGCGCCGTCACGAGTATCCAGAGTTAATCATGGGTCGAACACTCGCCAAACAACGAATCCGAATACGCCTCAAGGCGTACGATCACAAGATTCTCGATCAGTCGGCCAATCAGATCGTGGATACGGCGCAGCGAACCGGAGCGAATGTCTCCGGCCCCGTGCCGCTCCCGACCGAGATCAACCGGTACACCGTGCTGCGCGGTCCTTTCAAAGACAAAGATTCGCGGGAGCAGTTCGAGATTCGGACTCACAAGCGCCTGATCGATGTGCTCGAGCCGACTCCCAAGACGGTTGACGCTCTCATGCGACTCAATCTGCCGGCTGGCGTCAACATCGAGATCAAGCTGTAGGACGGAGAGAGGGAATGATTAACGAGCTGGTGGGCAGAAAAATCGGCATGACACAGGTCTTCACTGAGACCGGTGAGGCCGTCCCTGTCACCGTGATCGAACTCGGCCCGAACTACGTGACCCAGATCAAGACGCCTCAACGCGACGGTTATTCGGCGGTTCAGCTCGGTTACAAAGAATCAAAGAAATTGACCAAACCCGAGAAGGGCCACCTGAAGAACGTACCGGTAAGCGGGCTGAAACATCTGCACGAAGTTCCGTCTGACGGCGAGGGTGTGCAGGTCGGAGACGCCATCACGACCGAGATTTTCGCCAAAGGCGAGATAGTCGATGTCACCGTGGGCGCTGTGAAGGGTACGATGGGAACCAAAGGTAAAGGCTTCGCCGGTGTCGTGAAACGTCACGGATTCGCCGGTGGACCGAAGACCCACGGCCAGTCGGACCGCCATCGTGCGCCCGGATCAATTGGCGCCTCCTCGACTCCGTCGCGCGTCTTTAAGGGAATGCGTATGGCGGGCCACATGGGTAACCGACGGGCGACGGTGCTCAATCTCACCGTAGTCGACGTTATTCCAGAGCGGAATCTCCTGCTCGTGCGTGGTGGTGTTCCCGGGGCCAAAAACGGGGTGATCGTGGTGCGTCGCGCCGTGAAGAGCGGGAATCGGTAGGAGGAAGCAATGCCGGAACTAGTGGTTAAGGATCTTACCGGAGCCCAGGTCGATACCATCACAGTGAGTGATGCCATATTCGGCGCTCCGCTTAACGGTCCACTCATGCATCAGGCCGCGGTGCGACTGATGGCCGACCGTCGCAGCGGCACACAAAAGGCCAAGACCCGTGGCGAAGTCCGGGGCGGAGGCGCGAAACCGTGGCGTCAGAAGGGCACCGGACGCGCCCGCCAGGGTAGCCGATCCTCGCCGGTGTGGCGTGGCGGAGGTGTTACTTTTGCTGCCCGCCCGCGAAGCTATGAAACACGTATGCCCAAAAAAATGCGCCGCGCCGCCACTCGGTCGGCACTCTCGTCGCGCATAACCGATATGCGTATCCTCGTGGTATCAACCCTCGAGCCGGAAGAGCCGAAAACAAAGAGCATGATATCGGCGCTCACCAATCTGGAAGCCTCCGGCAAGATATTGCTGGTCGACGAACTGATCGCCGGCACCACAAATCGAGCCGGTCGAAATCTCCCGGGTCTGCACATGAAGCCGGCATCGACCCTCAACATCCTTGATGTGCTCGATCACGATTACCTTATCTTCTCCGTGAACGGCATCAGGCAGATAGAAAGGTTACTCACCGATGCAAACGCATGAGGTCCTTATGCGACCGGTCGTCAGCGAGAAAAGCACGGAGCTTGCTTCGGAAAACAAGTACACGTTCGAGGTGAGCATGCGGTCCAACAAGATCGAAATCCGGCGCGCGGTCGAAGATCGCTATCGAGTGCGCGTGGCGTCGGTTCGGACCATCACCGTTCCCTCGAAAGAGCGCGGCGCCGGCTTTGTAGCTATCAATAAGCGACGGCGCGGGCCGACCAGCCCCTGGAAGAAAGCCATCGTAACGCTCGCCGTGGGCGAGCGGATCGAAGACTTCTTCGGAGCCGTCTAAGGCGATGAATGGAGCAGCACGATGCCTGTAAAAAAATATAAGCCAACATCGCCCGGACGGCGCGGCATGAGTGTCTCGGGGTTCAGTGAAATCACAAAATCCAAGCCGGAGAAATCCCTGCTGCGTCCGTTGCCGAAAAAGGCCGGCCGCAATAACCAGGGACGCATTACCACGCGCCACCAGGGCGGTGGACACAAACGGCAGTATCGTCTCATCGACTTCAAACGCAACAAGTATGGTGTACCTGCCGCAGTGGCGAGCATCGAATACGATCCGAATCGCTCGGCCCGCATCGCCCTTCTACAATACGCGGACGGAGAGAAGCGGTACATCCTTGCGCCCAACGGCTTGAAGGTCGGGGATGCGATCATGTCCGGTCCCGAAGCCGAAGTGAAACTCGGAAATGCCCTGCCGATCGCCAATATCCCAGTTGGTAGTTACATCCACAACGTGGAGCTCCAACCGGGACGAGGTGGTGTATTGGTACGTTCCGCTGGGGTGCAGGCGCAACTCGTGGCGAAGGAAGGTGAGTACGGGTCGGTCCGAATGCCGTCGGGCGAAATGCGTTTGATCCACATTCGTAATATGGCCACGCTCGGTCAGGTAGGGAACACCGAGCACTCGCTGGTCACCATCGGCAAAGCCGGTCGCTCGCGTCATCTTGGCAAGCGCCCGTCCGTACGCGGATCCGTGATGAATCCGGTGGACCATCCCCATGGTGGAGGCGAGGGGCGAGCCCCTATTGGTGGGCAGCCGCAAACACCCTGGGGTAAGCCAACCTTGGGTTACCGCACGCGGCGGAATAAGTCCACGCAGAAGTTCATCGTTCGCCGGCGCAAGTCGGGTCGTTAGGAGTTAGTAGAAAACATGTCACGATCGGTCAAAAAGGGTCCATACATCGAAGCGTCGCTGGCGAAGAAGGTTTCGGCCGCGACCAGAACGACGGAGAAACGCATCATCAAAACCTGGTCGCGTGCCTCCACCATCATCCCCGATATGGTGGGCCTGACCATCGCCGTGCATGATGGTCGTCGACATGTTCCCATCTTCATCAGTGAGAACATGGTCGGGCATAAGCTGGGCGAATTTGCTCCCACGCGGCATTTTCGGGGTCACATCAAGGGCGAGCGCTCTGGATCGGTCCGCTAGGAGATAGTTGTGGAAGTTCGTGCAGTGGCAAAAAACATCCGCCGGTCCCCCCAGAAGGTGCGCCTGGTTGTCGACAATGTCCGCGGCCGGTCGGTGCGCGAAGCCCTCGCCATCTTGAGCCTGATGCCCAACTCCGCGGCGCGGGATGTCTACAAGGTCGTAAAGTCGGCTGCATCGAACGCGGAGAACAATTTCGAACTGGATATCAACAACCTGTACGTTCACCGGATATTCGTCGATGAAGGGCCGACCTTGAAGCGGTTTAAAGCGCGCTCGCACGGTCGAGCCGCGCCCCGCCTCAGGCGGTCATCCCATATCACGGCGATTGTCGAAGAGAAAGGAAACCTGTAAATGGGTCAGAAAGTAAACCCGAACGGCTTTCGCCTTGGGGTGATTCGTCCCTGGCACGCCCGTTGGTACGCCGACAAGGGGTACAAACAACTCGTGCACGAGGACCTTCAAATTCGCCAGGCCATCGCCGGACGACATATTAATGCCGGAATTGCCGAGGTCGACATCGACCGATCCGCGAACAATGTGACCGTCACCATCCACACCGCCCGACCGGGGATCATTATCGGGAAGAGCGGGCAGAACGTCGAGCAGTTGCGGCAATTGCTTGAGCAGCGCACCGGGAAAAAAGTAAAAGTCAACATCATCGAGGTGCGGCAGCCCGATACCAACGCGGTACTTGTCGCACGAAACATCGCGGACCAGCTCGAACGGCGGGTTTCCTTCCGACGAGCGATGAAACAGGCCGTGCAACGCGCCATGGATCGCGGCGCTCTGGGCGTTAAGGTAACTGTCGCCGGCCGCCTGGGCGGGGCGGAAATGTCGCGCACGGAGACTGACCGGCGCGGTCGCGTACCGTTGCAGACGCTGCGGGCCGACGTTGAGTTTGGCACCGCCGAGGCGATGACCACGTACGGCGTCATCGGCGTCAAGGTATGGGTCTACCGCGGTGACGTACTGGAGAAGCAGCCGGCCATGCCGGTCAACACCGAAGCAGAACCGATCGGCGCACAGGCCTAGGACGGGCGGAGGAGAAACAACATGTTAATGCCTTCGCGCGTCAAACACCGGAAAACGATGCGAGGACGAAACCGTGGCACGGCGTTGCGCGGAACCCAGGTTTCCTTCGGCGAATACGGATTGCAGGCGCTCGAAGCGGTGTGGTTGGAAAGCCGCCAGATCGAGGCCGCTCGCCGCGTCATCACGCGTTCGGTTCGTCGTGGTGGCAAGGTCTGGATCCGCGTCTTCCCGGACAAACCTATAACCAAGAAACCCGCCGAAACTCGCATGGGTAAGGGCAAGGGTGCGCCCGACCACTGGGTGTGCGTGATCAAGCCGGGCCACGTGATCTTTGAGCTCGCCGGTGTTCCCGAGGAAATGGCAAAGGAAGCGATGCGCCTCGCGGCCTACAAACTCCCAATCAAAACGCGCTTTCTCATTCGTGAGGATGAGGGCGGAACCACCGGAGGCGAGTAACGTGGGAACGAAGCAGGCAGGAGAATTACGAGAGCTCGATACGCCGGCCTTGCACCTGCGTTTGCAGGATGCTCAGAACGACTTGATCGGCGTTCGGTTTGGTCTCGCGACCAGGCAAACAGAAAATACGGCCCGCTTGCGGGACGCAAAGCGACAAATAGCCAGGATCCTTACTCTCCTGGCCGAAAGGGAACAGGAGATATAGATGCCGAGTCAGGTCAAGACGAAGACCGGTCGGGTCGTGAGCGACAAGATGGAGAAAACTATCGTTGTCGCGGTGGAAAACGTTATCACTCATCCCCTCTATAAGAAGAGGATCAGGCAGACGAGACGTTTTCAGGCCCACGATGAGGCCGGTGAAGCACACATCGGTGATGTCGTAACGATCGGGGAGACCCGTCCGATAAGTAAAAACAAGACGTATCGCCTTCTGGCAATTAACCGCAAGGCGGACCATACCACAGCGTAGGAGAGACGGACGTGATACAGAATCTGTCCCGGCTGCGGGTGGCTGATAACACGGGCGCAAAAGTCATCAGCGTTATTCGCGTATTGAAAGGTTCGAACGCGAAATATGGCGGTGTTGGAGATATTGTCGTCGCCTCCGTGAAGCAGGCTAACCCGGGCGGGGCCGTAAAAAAGGGAGACGTCGTGCGTGCGGTTGTGGTTCGAACTGCCAAGGAATATGGCCGTCCGGACGGATCCACAATCAAGTTTGACGACAATGCCGCGGTCATTCTCATGCCCAATCAGAACAATCCGCGGGGAACGCGCATCTTCGGTCCCGTAGCTAGAGAGCTGCGGGAGAAGAACTTTATGAAGATCGTGTCGCTCGCGCCGGAGGTATTGTAATGCCGCGTAAGCAAGCGCAGATTCGAAAGATGCGCCCCAAGATGAGCATCCGGCGCGGCGACGAAGTCATCGTGCTCACGGGCAAGGACCGGGGGAAACGAGGCGAAGTCACGCGTGTCCTACCCGAGGCGAATCGGATCGTGATCGATGGCGTGAACATCGTGAAGCGTCATCTTCGCCGCCAGCCAGGCAGTCTGCAGGCGGGCATCATCGATATGCCGGCCCCACTCGATCGTTCCAACGTGATGCTGGTGTGTCCGAATTGCCATCGGCCGACTCGTGAGGCTCGCACCGTCCTGGCCGACGGCAGTCATGTTCGGGTGTGCAAGCATTGCGACGAAGTAATTCCGACAAGGCATGATCATGACTGAAACGAAACGCATCGAGCCTCGGCTCAAGCAAAAATTTATGGACGAAGTGGCCCCGGCGTTGCGCAAGGAGATGAAATACTCCAGCGTGATGGCTATTCCCACGGTCAAAAAAATCGTCCTCAACATTGGCCTGGGTGAGTCACTCACAAATGCTCGCGCCCTCGACGCGGCGGTCGGTGACCTCGCCATCATTTCAGGTCAGAAGCCGGTTGTGACCAAGGCCAAACGTTCCATTGCACAATTCAAGATTCGAGAAGGCATGTCGATTGGCGCGATGGTGACGCTCCGCGGCGACCGCATGTGGGAGTTTCTTGACCGTTTCATCAGCGCCGCCCTGCCGCGTATTCGCGACTTCTCCGGACTATCGGACCGCGGCTTTGAAGGACATGGCAATTACAGCATCGGACTCAAGGAACAACTCGTGTTTCCCGAAATCGACTACGACCAGATCGACCGCGTTCGCGGTCTTCAAGTTACCATCGTGACCAGCGCTGAGACGGACCTGGAAGGAAAGCGTTTGCTTCAACTTCTCGGTATGCCTTTCAGGGCCTAAGGAGAGCAGGATTGGCAAAGAAATCGATGATCGCAAAGTCGAAGCGCCCCACGCGGTATCCCGTGCAGCAGCATAATCGCTGCGAGCGCTGTGGCCGCCCGCGCGCGTATATCCGCAAATTCGGCTTGTGCCGCATTTGCTTCCGAGAGCTCGCGCTCAAGGGGCAGCTGCCGGGCGTGATCAAGGCGAGCTGGTAGGAGACTGAGCACGTGAATACGACAGATCCCATAGCAGACATGCTGACGCGCCTCCGCAACGGGTCGCTGGCGCGGCAGGCAACCGTCGACGTTCCTTTTTCCAAGGTGAAGTTGGCCCTGGCCAAGATCCTGCAGGATGAAGGATACGTCTCCGGATTCGACATAACGGAGCAGACCAATCGAAAACTGCTGCGCCTGCATATGAAGTACGACAATGAGCGTCGACCTGTGTTGAACGGGCTCCGGCGGGTAAGCCGACCCGGTCTTCGGGTGTACGCCGGAATGCACGACATTCCGCGTGTACTCGGGGGTATCGGCACCGTCGTCGTCTCGACCAACCGGGGTATCATGACCGGCCAGGAGGCCCGACGCAGACATCTCGGCGGCGAACTCATCGCCGAGGTCTGGTAGGAGGAAGCCATGTCGCGAATTGGACGACTTCCCATCCCGGTACCTGCGGGCGTGGACATTAACTCGGCAGAAAGCGCCATCACCGTGCGTGGACCGCGCGGCGAGATGAGTCAGGTCTTGCCGCCTTCGATCCGCATCACGCGCGAGAACGGAACGCTCCTGGTAGAGCGAGATTCCGATGAGCCGAACGTCCGTGCTTTGCACGGCCTGATACGTTCCCTGGTCGCGAACATGGTGACGGGTGTCACCACGGGCTTTACCAAGGCCCTCGTGATAAACGGAGTCGGGTACCGAGCAACCAAGGATGGTAACAATCTTCGTCTCGCACTGGGGTTCTCTCATCCCGTGGAGGTCCCGGCGCCCGAAGGCATCAACTTCGATGTACCGGTGCCTACCCGGGTCATCGTGGGCGGGAACAGCAAGGAACTGGTGGGCGAAATCGCCTCGAAGATCCGGGGCCTACGTCCACCGGAGCCCTACCTCGGCAAAGGCATTCGATACGACAATGAAGTTGTTCGCCGCAAAGCCGGTAAGGCCGGTAAAGTCGGCGGTAAATAAGCATGATCAGAGTCACGTATGAGCGTGACTTACAGCGTGCAAAGGATACACGATGGCATCGACCGCAAAAGTAGCCCGGCAGCGACGCGAACGCCGGCATCGCACCATCCGAAGACGACTCTCCGGGACGGCCGAGAGGCCCCGTCTGAACGTCTTTCGCAGCAGCACCAACGTCTACGTTCAGCTCATCGACGATGCGCTGGGTAATACTATGGCGGCCGCATCGACCCGCGACGGGGATGCGCCGAAGTCCGGCACCAAGGTGGAGCGGGCGCGTGCCGTCGGTCAGTTAATAGCCGAAAGAGCGAGCGCGCTGGGCATTACCCGGGTCGTCTTCGACCGCGGGGGATATCTGTATCACGGCCGGGTCAAGGCTGTCGCCGATGGCGCCCGCGCCGGTGGCCTGGAGTTCTAGAGGAAAACTATGCCAAGAATCAATTCATCGGATCTCAAACTGGAGGAACGCGTCGTTCGTGTGAACCGCGTTTCAAAGGTTGTGAAGGGCGGACGCCGCTTCAGCTTCAGCGCCATGGTCGTGGTCGGAGACGGCAACGGACTGGTCGGAGCAGGGATGGGCAAAGCGGGAGAAGTTCCCGAGGCGATCCGCAAAGGCGTTGAACGGGCCAAGAAAAACTTGATTCGCGTTCCAATGTCCGGGACCAGCATCCCGCATCGGGTCGACGTCGAGTTCGGCGCCAGTCGCGTCATGCTGAAACCGGCCGCTCCTGGCACCGGCGTCATCGCCGGAGGCGCGGTGCGGGCGGTAGTCGAGGCCGCCGGCATCCACGACATCCTCAGCAAGAATCACGGCAGTAACAATCAAATCAACGTGGTAAAAGCCGCCATTAAGGCCTTGCAGGCCCTGCGTTCGCCGGAAGAGCAGGCTGCCGCCCGAGGCAAAACGTTGCAGGAGCTCGGTTTGGTTCGCTCCGACCCGTCGCAAACCGCTTTGGCCGGGGAAGGATTCGGCGATGGCGCGCCTGCTTGAGATAACGTACACCCGCAGCGCGATCGGACGACTGCCGAATCAGCGCAAGACGATCGAAGCCCTTGGACTGCGCAAGTTGCAGGACCGAGTTCGGCACGAAGACAATCCCACCATACGAGGCATGATCAACACCGTCGGTCACCTCGTGACCTTCCGGGAAATCGAGCAAGGTGATTCAGCATGAGACTTCACGATCTAAAACCGGCCCCGGGTTCGCATCGAGATCGCAAACGCCTCGGTCGCGGTAACGCCAGCGGCCAGGGCACGACCGCCGGTAAGGGCACGAAAGGTGAGAAGGCACGGGCGGGCGGGCTGAAGGCCGGCTTCCGTGGCATGTCTTCTCGTAACTTCCGTCTCGCCAAACGACGCGGCTTCACGAACCGCTACAAAACCCACTATGAAATCGTGAACCTCGAGAAGCTCGGCATGTTCGAAAGCGGAGCCACGATAAATCCCGAAACTCTCAAGGGAAAAGGGCTGATTCATGGCCCGCAGCCGCTCGTGAAGATTCTCGGTGAGGGTGAACTGTCCACCAAACTCACGTTTGTAGGAGTACGTGTGTCGGCTGCGGCCCGCGAGAAGATCGAGGCTGCGGGCGGCACCATTACCGAACTCGCCGCCGAGGAGTCCACCGGTGCTTAGAGCGGCGCTGAACGCATTCAATGTCCCCGACCTCCGGCGAAAGATTATGTTCACGCTCGGCTTGCTGGTTGTCTTTCGCATCGCCGCGCACGTTCCGGTTCCAAACGTGGATCACACCGCCCTCACGAGTGTGTTGAACAACAACAATCTCCTGCAGATGCTAAACATCTTCTCGGGAGGCTCGCTCCAAAACTTTTCGATCGTCGCCATGGGCGTGTACCCGTACATCACGGCCTCGATCGTCATGCAGCTCCTGGTTCCGATCATTCCTCGGATGGAAGAACTCTCGAAAGAAGGCGAGTACGGTCGCAATAAGATCAATCAGTACACACGCATGCTGACCGTCCCACTGGCCCTCATTCAGGGCTATGGACAGATGCTGGCGTTGAACAACTTCAGTAACGTTAAGGTGTTCAGCAATTTCGGTCTCTTCAGCGGACCGACCTTTTTCCCGACCATCACCGTGCTCGTCTCCTTGACCGCCGGCACCATCCTCGCTATGTGGCTCGGCGAATTGATCACGGAAAACGGCGTCGGAAACGGCATCTCATTGATCATCTTCGCCGGCATCGTGGCGAGACTGCCCACGCTGCTGGGCCAGCAGATCTCGGCCGGCAACGTCGTATTTTTGATCGTCATGGCGGTCATTGCGATCGGCGTCATCTTCGCCGTCGTGTTCATGTCCGAAGGCCAGCGGCGGATTCCCGTCCAGTACGCGAAGCGAATCCGCGGGAACCGTATGTACCAGGGGCAGTCGACACACATTCCGCTGCGAGTGAACTCGGCGGGCATGATTCCCTTGATCTTCGCGGCCTCCATCGTCATTCTCCCCGGAACGGTGTCCACCTACTTCTTTGCGGCCAGCCAGACCTGGCTTCGAAACGCCGCCCATTGGATCTACAACAATATTTCCTCAACCGGGTGGGAGTACTGGCTGATTTACTTCATTCTGGTCGTCGGCTTCACGTACTTCTATACGGCGGTTACATTCCAACAGCAGAACCTTCCGGAGACGCTGCAAAAGAACGGCGGATTCATTCCGGGCCACCGGCCGGGCAAAATGACGGAACGGTACCTGAATCAGGTGCTGACCCGCATTACTCTGGCCGGCGCCCTCTTCCTGGCCATCATTGCCGTGCTGCCGTTCTTCGTCAGCAAGGCAACCAACATCAATACGTTCACCTTCAGCAGCACCGCCGTGCTCATCGTCGTGGGTGTTGCGATCGACACGATGAAGCAATTGGAAGCGCAGCTCATGATGCGTCAATACGAAGGCTTCATCAACAGGTAGGGTATGAATCTGATTGTGTTTGGCCCTCCGGGAGCCGGGAAGGGCACCCAGGCAAAGCGCCTCGAATCCGTTCTTCACCTCCCTCATGTGGCGAGTGGCGACATCTTTCGCGATATTCGCAAACAGGATTCTCCTCTCGCACATGAGGTGCGCAGCTACATGGATGCCGGGAACTACGTGCCGGACGAACTCACGATCGAGCTCGTCCTGGCACGCCTCCGGAAGTCGGATGCTCTGCAAGGGTTCATCCTCGACGGCTTCCCGCGCACCGAGCCGCAGGCTGAAGCGCTCGACCGAGCGCTGGCCGGGGACCATCGCAAACTGGACGTCGCTCTTTACATAAACGTGCCGGATGACATCATCACCCAGCGTTTGCAGGGCAGAATCATCTGCCCTCAATGTCATGCCATCTACAACGTGGTGACTCATCCACCTAGACTCGACCTCACCTGCGACGTCTGCGGACACGCCCTGGAGAAGCGTACCGACGAAACGCCCGAGGTCATCGGCACGCGGCTGGTAGTGTACGAACAGCAGACTGCCCCCCTTGTCCAGTACTACGGGACGCGCGGGATTCTGCGGGAGGTCGACGGTAATCGCGCCGTGCGTGAGGTTGAAGTTGGGGTCGACGTGGCGCTTGACCTGCGAGGCGTGAAGTGAGTGTTTCCATAAAGTCGGCCCGCGAAGTTGAGCTGATGCGCATCGCTTCCAGGATTGTGGCAAATTCTCTGGTGGAACTGCGCGCCGCCGTCGAGCCTGGCATCACCACGAAAGAATTGGATCGCATCGCCGAGCGAACCATCAAAGCTCAGGGGGGCGATCCCGCCTTTCCCTACGTGAACCATTTCCCGGGCAGTGTCTGCGTCTCGGTGAATAATGAAGTGGTGCACGGGATTCCGGGCAAACGACGGCTTGAGGCCGGCGACCTGGTCAAACTGGATGTGGGTGCGATCTACGACGGCTATCATGGCGACGCCGCCATTACGGTTCCGGTCGGAAAAGTCAGTGCCGAGGCGCAACGACTCGTGGACGTGACCGAGGAATCGCTAGCGGTCGGGATTGCGGCGGCGCGGGCCGGCAATCATCTGAACGACATCGGCGCGGCGATTCAGGATTTTGTCGAGCCGCAAGGATTTTCCATGGTCCGACAATACGTCGGGCACGGCATCGGCCGTGAGCTGCACGAGGAGCCGACGGTTCCACACTATCGACAGTCGTCCCGAGGAATCGTGTTACGGCCCGGGATGGCCCTCACCATCGAACCCATGGTCAATCAGGGTGGATACGATACCCGCGTCCTGAAGGACGGTTGGACCGTTGTGACCTCGGACGGCACGTTGTCGGCTCAATTCGAGCACACGATTGTCATCGGCGAAGTCGATGCTCAGATCCTGACATTTCCGGACCACGGAGCGGCCTGGAGTATACCATTTCAGGCGTCCAATGTAGTACACTAATATTGAGTGTCGCGTCAAGCACTTGCCGTTACCCTATGGAGGTGACTCCGTTCTCTTTTTAACGCATGAACGGGTTTGCTGCGGTGAGCGACCTGGCGCGCGGGAAAAGAGGGAGACATGAAAGTATCGGCATCTGTAAAACGGCGCTGCGATAAGTGCCGCATTATCCGGCGGCGTGGGGTCATCATGGTGATCTGCACGGATCCTCGACACAAACAAAAGCAAGGGTAAGAAGGTATATGGCACGAATTGCTGGCGTAGACGTACCACGTGAAAAGCGAGTGGAAATCGGCCTGACCTATATCTATGGGATCGGGCCCACCACCAGTCGGCACATCTTGCAAAAGACCCAGATCAATCCGGATACTCGTGTCCGCGATCTGACTGAGGACGAGGTCCAGCGTGTGCGCGAGGTCATTGACCACGAGTATCGCGTTGAAGGCGATCTGCGGCGCGAGGTCGCGCTCAATATCAAGCGGTTGACGGAAATCGGAAGTTATCGCGGCCTCCGACATCGCCGGAATTTGCCGGTACGCGGACAACGGACAAAAACCAATGCCCGAACGAAGCGTGGAGCACGCAAGACGGTCGCTGGTCGCCGCAAGGCAACGTCGAAGAAATAGTCTACCTGCGTGACCACAGGTCGCGTAGCGCCAAGCAGGCGGAGTCGAGGAGACAGAGGGATATATGGGAAGAACAGCACCGAAGCGGCCGCAGCGTGGCCGCCGGCGAGAACGAAAGGTCGTTCCCCGCGGGCACGCTCACATTCACGCCACATTCAACAACACGCTTGTAACGATTACCGATATGACGGGGAGTCCAATCGCTTGGGGCAGTGCGGGCGCGGCTGGGTTCAAGGGCTCTCGCAAGAGCACCCCATACGCCGCGCAGATGAGTGCCGAGGGCGCCGCTCGCCGCGCGATGGATCATGGCATGCAGACCGTTGATGTCTTCGTGAAAGGGCCGGGACCAGGTCGGGAATCCGCCATTCGGGCGCTGCAATCGTCGGGTCTCAACGTGCTTTCAATCACCGATGTCACGCCGGTTCCGCACAACGGTACTCGGCCGAGAAAACGCAGGCGAGTGTAATCGCCCTTATTCGAATCCCTTATCGACTGCACGGAATGTCGAGTTCATCGCATTCATGCAGAGTTCCAATGACGAATCGCAAGCCGCTGCTTCTGGCAGCGGCATTCAACTGTAACAACGGAGGATAAATGGCTCGGTACACCGGCCCCGACTGCAAGCTTTGCCGCAGAGAGGGTATGAAGTTATATCTCAAAGGTGAGCGCTGCCTCACTAAAAAATGCCCGATCGAGCGGCGACCCTATCCGCCGGGACAATCTGGACAAGCACGTCGGCGCAAGCCGTCGGAATACGCGCTCCAATTGCGCGAGAAGCAAAAGGTGCGTCGCATCTACGGTGTCCTCGAAAACCAGTTTCAAACGCTGTTTAAGGAGGCGGAGCGACGCCCGGGCATGACTGGTGAGAACTTGCTGCAGCTCCTTGAATTGCGTTTCGACAACGTGGTGTATCGTATGGGATTCGCTAGTTCCCGTGACCAGGCTCGTCAGCTCGTCAATCATGGCCACTTCCGCCTGAACGGCAAGAAGGTCAACATTCCTTCGGTGCAGGTGCATCCGGGTGACGAGATCACGCTGGACACGGGTAGCGAGAAGACAGAATATTTTGCGGCGGGTGCGGCATTCGGCAGCGCGCGGGCGCAACCACCGCAATGGGTCCAGATCGACGCACAGGCGATGAACGGGCGAGTGCTTGCCATCCCGCAGCGCATCGATGTGGACGCTTTGGTTAGCGAGCAGCTAATCGTCGAGTACTACTCGCGCTAGTTGCCTATAAGGGGATTGCTTTTTGGACATTTCATTACCACGAATTGACTGTACGACGAGTTCGGACACCTACGCCCGCTTCGAGGTGGAACCGCTGGCCCAGGGCTACGGTGTCACCATCGCAAATGCGTTGCGTCGCGTGCTGCTCTCATCGCTTCCGGGCGCAGCTATTACCGCGGTTCACATCGACGGTATCCGGCACGAGTTTTCCGACATCCCGGGTGTGAAAGAGGACGTGACCGAGTTCATCCTGAATTTAAAGAAAGTTCGACTGCGTTCGTTCTCGGACGAGCCGGTCGAGCTCTCGCTCGAGGCCATCGGTGAGGCAGACGTCACCGCCGGCGATATTCGGCTCACCGACCAGGTCGAGATCGTAAACCCGGATCAGCATCTTTGCACGATCGATCAGGCCGGTTCGCGGCTCGCCGCCTACATCATCGTGGAACGCGGCGTTGGGTATCACGACATCACCGACCAGCGAGATGAAGCACCGATCGGACGGATTCCCGTCGACGGCATCTTCTCTCCGATCGAGCGCGTGAACTTCACCATCGAGCACACTCGGGTCGGGCAGATGACCAACTTCGAACACCTGATCCTCGAGATCTGGACCGATGGCACGATTCATCCGAATGACGCCATGACGCAGGCCGCCGCCATCCTGACCGAGCACTTCCAGCATCTGGCCGGATTCGGCCAGGAGGCGCTCCCCGGTGCAGCCAAGCCGGCGCTCGCCGCTCGATCGCTTCCCTCTCAAGAGGCAGAAACACCAATTGAGGACCTCCAACTTTCCGCACGTGCCGAGAACTCGCTCAAGCGAGCCGGCATCACGAAGGTCGGTCAGCTGGTTACCATGAATCCACAAGACCTGATGGACATTCGCAACTTTGGCCAGAAGTCGTACGACGAGCTCATCGATCGCCTGAAGCTGCGCAAGTTGGTGCCGGATGACTTCGCGGTTCCTGTTGCGGCGGACGGAGGAGAAGAGTAAGCGCATCGCGCTTACTCTTCCTTTACCAGGTACCGATTATCGAAAATATTGAAGAGGTGGTGGGTCGGTCGCTCCGTCGCCGGCTTGCCCGTGGGAGTTCAGTGCTGCCACCAACCACAGTTGTACCGGGAGAGGGAAGAAAGTGAGACACAAGAAATCGGGCCGTCGCCTGAGTATGCCGACCGACCGGCGGATTGCCCTCATGCGCAGCCTCGCCACGGCCATACTGCTTCACGAGGGCATCAACACCACCGAAACCCGCGCCAAGGAGCTCCGTCGCTTCGTCGAGCCACTCGTCACGCTGGGTAAACGGGGGGATCTGCACGCCCGGCGGCTAGCGCTCCGGCGATTGCCGAATCGCCTGCTGGTGGCAAAGGTCTTCGATGTGTACGCGCCTCGCTACGAGACCCGGCCGGGCGGATATACCCGAATCATTAAACTCGGACCCCGTCACGGCGATGCGGCTCCGATGGCCAGAATAGAGTTCGTCCGGGAAGACGAGAGGACAGCAGTTTAACGACGCGCAAGATCCGTTGTTCGGTCGAATATGTAGGTGCGGCCTATCTGGGATTCCAGCGGCAGCCCGGTAAGGAAACAGTGCAAGCGACATTGGAAGACGCGCTCTCCCGCGTCACACAAGAAGACATTCACGTGGTTGGGTCTGGGCGTACCGACGCCGGGGCCCATGCCGTGTCTCAGGTTGTCGCTTTTTCTACCGAGAGCCGTCTCCGGCCGGAGGTTCTGCAACGGGCGGCAAACGCGGTGCTTCCGCGCGATGTTGTCATTTCACAGGCGCTTGAAGTAGCCGACGACTTCCACCCGCGCTTTGACGCCCGGTCTCGAATCTACCGCTATCTGATCTGGAATCGTCCCGTCCGATCTCCCTTCTGGGAAGGACGCGGCGCCCATGTCAAGCCACATCTCGACGAACAGGCCATGGACCACGCTATGCAATGTTTGGTGGGACGTATCGACTTCGCTTCCTTTGTGCCTGCCAACTTTAGTGGCTCCCGGGAGCGTATGGTGTGGTCGGCGCGATGTTGGCGTGACGGTTCCACGGTTGCGATTGAGCTCGAGGCAGAAGGTTTCATGCGTCAGATGGTCCGCTCGATCGTCGGCACGCTGATTGATGTCGGTCGTGGAAAAATCGATGAAAGCGAATTTCGGAGGATCGTCCTGGCGCGCGATCGCACGCAGGCCGGCAAGACCTCTCCCGCTCACGGTCTGTACCTGCTGTCCGTGCGGTACGGCGACTCCGAGAATGTTCCTGAAGCTCCGTCCATACCGGTCGGATTCGAATTCACGTGCAAAACTGGTTCATCAGAGGAGAAGTCATGAAGACCTATGTCCCGAAGAGAGGAGAGGTCGAACAGTTCTGGTACGTGGTAGACGCCACCGATCAGAACCTGGGTCGCCTCGCCTCTGATATCGCGCGCGTATTGCGCGGTAAACACAAACCGACTTACACCCCCAACGACGATGTCGGGGACTTTGTGGTAGTCGTAAATGCCGCAAAAGTGGCGTTCACAGGCAAGAAGCTCACCGACAAGACCTATTTCCGACACTCGGGATACCCGGGCGGATTGCGCGAATTCTCGCTCGAGAAGATGCTCGATCGATACCCCGCGCGAGTCCTCGAGAAGGCGGTGCGAGGAATGCTTCCGCACAATCGCCTGGGCGAGGACATGTATCGCAAACTCAAAGTGTATCCGGGGGCGGAACATCCGCACGAGGCGCAACGCCCGCGTGATCTCGGGTATGCATTTCGGGGCCAGGTAACTGGTGCCCGATATTCAACGGAAGACGAGGGATAAGTCATGGCAGTGCAACAGTATTCAGCCGCCGTCGGACGTCGCAAGACGTCGGTGGCGCGCGTCCGATTGGTTCCAGGTACCGGCGAGATCATCGTGAATGGTAAGCCGGTCGATATGTACTTCGGTGGGAACACGTTTACGGCCATCGTTGAGGAGCCGTTTGCAGCAGTCAACCAACAGGGGCGCCACAACGTCGACGTGAAAGTCCTTGGTGGCGGTCTTTCAGGGCAGGCAGGTGCCATCCGGCATGCGATTGCCCGCGCTTTAATTCAGTACGATGAGACGCTGCGACCCGCTCTCCGCAAAGCGGGCTTGCTTACACGCGATGCTCGAATGAAAGAGCGCAAGAAGTACGGACTGAAGCGCGCGCGTAAGGCGCCTCAGTACACTAAGCGCTAGGACTTTTCGACCTTTGACGAACGGGCGATCGAGGTCAACTTGGTCGCCCGTTTTTTCCTTTGGACCGGTTACGGATCCGAGAATATACGCCTCTGTGGCGTCGTACCACCGTCGAACAAACCTCGACCTTACTTTTGACATGTGAATGAATCGGTTAACTCGGCGCTCCCTGGCAAAAATCATCTCCATTCCCATTGACATACGTGCAAGCCGTCGTAGCTCGGCGCTCCGTCGCCGAGGCG
>DAINCT010000034.1:0-16273 GCA_036732245.1 Chloroflexota bacterium
CCGCCGACGACCTCCCGGCCGAGAACAGCGTGCGGGGACGGGTCGTCACCGTGTCGTACGCGGGTGCTTTCACCCGATACGGAGTGTCGGCCGGACGCCACGAGTTGACAGTCGTAGAACAGAATTTGGGCTCGGGACCGAGCTGGCGAATCGGAGAGGAGGTGCGACTGGGCTGGTCGCCGGAAACAACTCATGTCCTGCCGGGCTCGGAAGAAGATGTACGCAAGGGAAGCAAGGAAGCTTCAGTTCCCCAGTGAGGAAGCTGAAACAGTGAGAGAAAGGACCTCTACATGCGTCGAATGATCGGACCGATCGTTGTCGCGATCATGCTGGGCGGAGCGGTCGCACTCGTTCCACACATGGGCAATGCGGCACACAATACCGCCAAGCTCGGGGGCGATCTTAACATCGTTGCCTGGGAAGGGTACACGGACCCATCATTCGTGAAGCCATTCGAGAGGCAAACCGGATGTACTATTCATTCCACGTACGCCGGATCGAGTAACGAAATGTTCTCGAAATTCCGTTCAGGTGGTGGAACGACCTACGATCTTGTTTCCGCCTCGGGCGACGCGTCTCTCCGCTTCATTCGCGCCGGCGTGGTGGCGCCGGTCGACGTTAGCAAGATCCCCAATTGGAAAGATCTGGCGCCGCAACTCAAGAGTCCTCCGCACAACACCGTCAACGGAAAGCATTACGGTGTGTCTTTCATGTGGGGTCCGGACGTTCTCATCTACAACACCAAAGACTTCAAGACAGCCCCCACCTCGTGGAGTGTGCTGTACAACCCGAAGTACAAGGGAAAGATAACGATTCCGGACAACCCGGAACAGATCGCAGACGCCGCCCTGTACCTGCATTACAAGCAACCGTATAGTCTCTCGGATGCGCAGCTCGCCAAGGTCAAAGCGCTGCTCCAGCGACAACGCCCGCTGGTGCGACACTATTGGGGACTCGCCGGTGACTTTGAGAGCCTGTTCAAAAACCACGAGGTGATACTTGGGGCCGGTTGGCCGTTAATGACGGTCGATCTGAAGGCGGCCGGCGTGCCGGTGGCCGAGACTATTCCCCGTGAGGGCGCCACCGGGTGGGCAGATACCTGGATGCTTTCCACACGCAGCCAGCACGCGGCATGCGCCTACGCGTGGATGAATTACTCGATATCCGCCCCGGTGCAGAAGCAGGTCGTTGCCGTGACCCATTACAGTCCGGCAAACATCAAAACGGCTCAGCTTTTGGGTCCCAAGCAAGCCCGGGCGCTACACATCACCGACACCAAGTACTTCAACTCGATCCGGTTCTGGCAATCTCCTCCTAACTTCGACAAGTGGGTGACACTCTGGGCGGAGGTGAAGGGCTAATCCGCATGCTCAAGGGGAAGGACAACTTGGTTGTCCTTCCCCTCGGCACCATGTCGACGCATGATTACGATCTCACTACTGAAGCTGACCGACCTTCGCCGGGGGCTGACCCGGTCACTTCGTCGGCGTCGCGGCGTCGCTCTTGCACTCGTGCTGGGCGTGCCGCTTCTCTGGATGCTTGGGCTGTATATACTGCCGCTCATCTTTCTCTTCCTGTACAGCTTCTGGCAGGTTGTCGGGTTCAACGTCGAGGCGCACTGGACCCTGGACAACTATCGACAGATCTTCGCGGAGCCCGTCTGGCTACAAATTTTGCTTCGCACCGTTATCATGGCGACGCTCGTTACGGCGAGCGCGATTGCTCTGTCACTGCCGCTCGCGTACTTTCTCGTGCGCTACACGTCACGGTGGAGAAACCTGCTGTACCTGGCGGTTCTGGTGCCACTCTGGAGCAGTTACCTGGTACGAGTATTCGCCTGGAAAACAATTCTCGGCAGCGATGGTGTGCTCAACACGTTCTTGCTGGACGCGCATCTGATTCACCAGCCGGTGGAGGCCTTCTTGTACAGCAATTACGCGGTGTTTATCACGCTGTTGCATGTCTGGCTGCCCTACATGGTGCTCCCGGTGTATGCGGCGATCGATCGTATCCCACCATCCCTGTTCGAAGCGTCTTCCGATCTGGGCGCAAAAGGATGGCGCACTATGCGGTCGGTGGTGTGGCCGCTGGCATTTCCGGGCATCATGGCCGGCAGTACATTCGTGTTCAGCCTCACCATGGGCGATTTCATCACACCGCAACTCATGGGAAACGGCTCTCAATTCGTGGGCAACGTGATCGCGGATCAATTCGGTGTCGCCTTTAACTATCCATTTGGGGCCGCCCTTTCGAGTCTTCCGCTTGTCGTGCTCGCTGTCTTCCTCACCGTCTCACGTCGCTTCGGGGCGTTAGAGGCACTGTGAGCGTGCGCCCGAGAGCATCGACCATGTCGCGGGTGGCGCTAGGAGCCGTCGCCGCACTGGTATATGCGTTTCTGTACCTACCGCTGATCGTGGTCATCATCTACGCATTCAACAGTGCCACTATCACGAGCTGGCCCCCGGGACAACCTTCACTTCACTGGTTCAACGTGCTCTGGAACGACCCGGATCCGCGCGACGCCATCGCCAACAGCCTGAAAGTCGCTGTAACCGCGACGTTGCTTGCTGTACTGCTCGGTACTCCCGCCGCCTTCGCTCTGCAGCGCTTTCGTTTTTTCGGCAAGGAAAGCCTGGGGTTCGTCATCACCCTTCCGATTCTGCTGCCCGGAATTATTACCGGCATCGCCATGCTGACGTGGTTCACCCAACTTATCCAGTGGGGAGTGCTGCCTGGGCTTTCACTGCTCACCGTCACGATCGGACATGCCACTTTCTGCATCGTGCTGGTTTTCAACAACGTACTGGCTCGTTTGCGCCGGACGACCCGGTCGCTGGAAGAAGCATCGATGGACCTGGGGGCGGACGGTTGGCAAACGTTCTGGAAGGTGACACTTCCCAGCATTCGAGGCGCCCTGATTGCGGGCGCGCTTCTCGCTTTCACGCTGTCGTTCGACGAAATAATCGTGACCTTTTTTCTCATCGGAGCGCAGAACACGTTGCCTCTCTGGATTCTTGGGCATATCAGACAGGACACGAACTTTCCGGAAATCGACGCCGCGGCAGTGGTCATCATCGCTGTATCGATTCCCATCGTCCTTCTCGCTCAGTTCCTGACCAGAGAGGCGGCGCAATCGGGTAGCCCTGCAAAGCTGTGAGACCATAGTGAGAACGGGCCGCGGTCCGGGTTGCCCGAACCTCACGGATCGCGGCGTCCTGAACACGATCGGGCGACAGACGAACATTTTCGCCGTGCCACATCGGTTGGCCGGTGTCAGGGGAGCTATGTGAGTGTCGATCTCACGATGAGAAAGGTTACGCTTCGAGCCGCGGGATGCACCCTGCTGGTAGCCCTGTTTCTCTCAGGTCCGCTGAGAACGGTCCCAACATTGGCCGACACCAATGCCCAGGTGGCCGCTGCTCTGACCTCAAATGACGTGTACATCTCGAAGGCCATGCCCCCCTCCGCGCACGTCACGGCGGGAGATTCGCAACGCTTGATGACCGCCACCCGCGCGGCGGTCGACTCAGGCGTACCCGAGAAGATCGCGCTGATCAGTCACTTCCCGAGCAACTACGCCGATACGTATACTTCCGCGCAGGGCCTCCGACAATACCTGGATTTCGCCGGCGCGCTGGTCCTGGTATCGCCACAAGGCATAGGAATCAGTTCGGATACTCTCACGCTCAATGAGATACAGTCCATTGAACGAAAGGCACGCCCACTCTGTTTGACCAGTTACGCGCAGTGCGCCGTGTATGCTGCTCAGCTGGCGGCTGACCAGACCAAAGCGGACAAGTCCGCCGCAAACAAGAGTGCCGCTACCTTCTGGCTGGTCTTGCTGGCGGTCCTTGGTGTCATCATTGCAGTGGCCGTGTTCGTCTTCAGGCGCCGACAGAGTGGCACAGCCTCCAACCTGGGTGACCTGCGATCCGCGGCCAGTCAGACGCTCTCGCTGGCCGACAGTGCGGTCGAAGAGATCGAAGCAGCCAGGGTGCCTATTTCCCCCGGCGTACGAAGCGACTACGACCGAGCACTCGCGCTGCGAGACCGGGCGAAAGTCGAACTGGAACAGGCGGACTCCGCACCCGCCTTGACCCAGGCCAATCAGGATGCGGCAACTGCGGTGCTGGCGCTACAGGGAGTGATGAAATCTCTGGGCATTCAGGGAGTGCTTTCGAATCCGCTGGAATCTCCGGTCGGGCATCGCTGCTTCTATTGCGGTCGAACCGACCGGCCACCGTACGTGACCCGCACGATCGACGACGGCAAAGGAAATACCATGCAGATCGAAGTCTGCTCGGTCGATCTTGCCAGGCTGGAACAGGGGCGCACGCCCCAGCTCCAGACCGTTCAGTACAACGGCACGATGGTGCCGTGGTGGGCGGTTCCGAACAACCCGTATTACTACAGTTACGGCGGGCCAACCTGGCAATATTGGCTGCCGTTCATGATCGGCATGGACGTGGGAGGTTGGTACGGCGGCGGCTGGGGTGGAGGGTATGGGGTCGGAGACTATGACATGGGCGGAGGTTACGGCGACGCCGGGGTTCAGATGCCCGACGGCGGGACCGTGAATCCCAACACCGACCTCGGAGCCGGTGACTTCGGTGGCTGGGGCGGCGGATCCGATGCCTCCGCCGGCGACGCGGGCGGATGGGGCGGCGATGCAGGTGGCGCCGGGGACTGGGGCGGCGGAGACTCAGGAAGCAGCGGGGACTCGGGGGGCTGGTAGTCGATCAGGCCTTCATTCCCACCGAAATGTGCGGGCGGCGAAGACCGGTAGGAGTAAGGCCCACACGACCAGGGTGATTGCGCTGCTCCATGGGAGTTCTGCATACCTCAGCACGGAACGGAGTACGTCCGATAGCGCGTCCGCAGGAAGGAGACGGGCCACGGGAACTAGCCAGCCCGGCAGATGGTCAAGCGGCACGAACAACCCGCCGATCAGCAGAAAGAACACAAACAGTCCATTTGCTCCGGCCAGAGTGGCTTCGGCACGGAGGTTGCCGGCCAGTATCAGCCCCAGTCCGGAAAAGGCCAGCGTGCCCAGCAGCAGGACGAGCAGCGCCAGCGGGAACGAACCGTGCGGCCGCCAGTCGAAGAAAATTGCTCCCACCCCGACGAGGAGCACGATCTGGATGACTTCGATTGTTGCCACGGCGAGCATCTTGGCCGCGATGAGCCCGCTGCGGGGAAACGGCGTGGCGCCCAATCGTTTCAGGACGCCGTAATACCGCTCGTAAGCCGTGGCGATACCAAGACTGACCAGGCTGGTTGAGATAATAGCCAGCGCCAGCGTGCCGGGAAGTAGATAGTCGATGCCGCGACCGCCCTTCGGCAAAACGCGAGCGGAAGCGAAGAACACGAGCAGCACGATCGGCACGACGATCGTGACCAGCACGCTCTCGCCGCGCCGCATGGTTAGAACCACCTCGGTTCGGCACTGCGCTCCAATGGCGGTGATCAAAGCTGCGGGCTTCACTCGCGTAGCCCTTCACCGGTCAAGCGCAAAAAGAGTTCCTCGAGCGATCCCGAACCCACTCGCAGTTCGAGGATCTGCACACCCTCGTCACGTAATCGTCCTGTGATCTCCACCAGAAGCTGAGGAGCATCACTGGTCTCGAATTCGACCAGTCCATCCCCGTTGCGATGAACACTGACGGCGGTGGGAAGTTGCCGGAGGATTTCCAGATCGACCGGTACCGCGGTCCGAAGACGAACCCCTCCGGTCTCGACTCCGGCCAGATCCGATGGAGTCCCGATCTTAATCAAGCGTCCGGCGTCGATAATGGCTACTCGGTCTGCGAGGCGCTCGGCCTCTTCCAGGTAGTGGGTGGTGAGCAACACTGTTACCCCCGAATCCCGGAGACTGCGGATCATATTCCAGGTCAGGCGTCTGGCTTGCGGATCCATCCCGGCCGTAGCCTCGTCGAGGAACACGAGCTCCGGTCGACCAATCAGGGCTAGGGCCAACGAGAGCCGCTGCTTCTGCCCTCCCGACAGCCTGCGATATCTCGTGCCGGCTGCGTCGTCGAGGCCGACCAACGACAGCATCTCGTCAGGATCGTTGGGAGCCGGATAAAAGGTGGCAAAAAGGCGGACGGCCTCTCTCGGCGTCATCGTGAGATACAAACCGCCCCCCTGCAACATGACGCCGATGCGGGGCTTCAGACGATGCGCCTCGGCGATCGGGTCCAGCCCAAGGACTCGAACTGTTCCCGCGTCTCGTGTCCGGTACCCTTCGAGGATTTCCACCGTCGTGCTCTTCCCCGCGCCGTTCGGGCCGAGGAGCGCAAAAATCTCACCGCGCTGGACCTCGAAGCTCAGACCGTCGACCACTTGTCGCGATCCGTAGCGTTTTACCAGGCCAACCACCTGGATGGCCGGATCCGCACCTGGCATTGAGTTGTCCAACTAGGAAGGGTCGAGCCAGTAGACGGCGCAGTCGGCTTGGTGCCCGGGTCCGTGGGCACGACTGAAAAAGTGGGCGAGCGCGCAGATCAGCAAACTGGACTCTCTAAAATTCGGCTTGTTCTCGTTGCGCCGCGGGCCGGAAGAATCTCGCCCCGGCGGTCGCGCCTGCCGCCACGGTGGGCCGTGGCAGGACATGCATGCAGAGGTATGCCAGGCAGCCGAACATTAAACCAACCATGGCGGCATGGGCCAGAGTACTGAAGAGATCGAGATGCGTAAAGACGACTGCCGCACCCGCCAATGACTGCAGGATTACCAGGGCCAGGGCCAGCACGCTCGCAAAATACAGGTCGGGGCGATCCCACTGCATGCGCTGTGTCCAGACCACCAACCCGAGAATCCCCAGAGCCAGGACAAACGCTGCGACCCGGTGGGTGAATGCCGCCGCCACCGGACCGGTAAAGGCGGGCACGATGCTGTGGTTGCAGAGTGGCCATCCACTACAAGCCAAACTTGCTTTGGAATGACGAACGAATGCGCCCAGGTACACCACGAGGTACGAGTAGCCGGTTAAGGCCCATACCACAGCTCGAAAGTGTGCGGGCAGCGCCTGATCGCGCAGCGCGTCTCGTCCTTCCACCTCGAAAAGCACAGCCGTCGTGAGGACCACACTGGCGAATGCCACCAGTGAGACGCCGAAATGCAGCGCCAGGGCCGCCGCGAGCTGTGGGTACATGACGGCCCACGCTCCCAGTCCGGCCTGCAAGAAGAGAAACAATACCATGAGCGGCGCAAGAACCTTGATTTCAAGGCGGCTCCAATACAGGTACATGCTGACGACGGCGAGCGCGATGATCAGAATGCTTTCGACTCCCACGACCGCGCGGTGACTGAACTCGATAGCGGTCGACACGGCCATCTGGGGTATGAGCTTGCCGTGACACAGTGGCCAGGAGCGACCGCAGCCCTGTTCCGAACCGGTATTGGTCACTGCCGCACCCATCACGAGCACGGCAAACATGCCGACCGAGGCAATCACCCCGAGCCATTTCGCGGGACCGCGCAGCGACTCACGTAGACTGTCGTGTTTCATCCCTGGATTCTACCTGTTCGAATGCTTTACCACTCCTGCATCGGCTGATCCTCGATGATGATCGTGGTACCCCCACGCGAACCCAGGTACACCGTTTGCGGCGCCTTGACATCTCCGTGGTGGGTATGGCCCACGATGTTGAATTCGGCGCCGAGCCGCCCGCCCCCGATCGTCGACAACGTGAAGCTCGGAGTAATGTGCACCGAAATATTACCCTTGTGCCGTACCGACGCTCCGAACACCGCGATACGGCGTCTGATGACACCATCGGGGATCAGGTGCCGCAACGTCCTTTCATCACCGCGGATTGCCGCATCGAGCACGGTGCGTAGCGTGTGAAAAGTAGAAACACACACAGCGTCAGCATTGGTCGGAAGCTGACTCGTCCATGAACAGGATGGATTGTTTTGCGTGGGGACGCTGAGCGACACGCAGCCGCATAGGAAGGCCGGAGCCAGAATCAGAGCAAGGCTCAACTGCTTCCACGTGGAAGCTTTCAATGCCATGCACCCCTTTGGTCATTCTACCGCCGGTTGCCGCTTCGCGGGCACGCTAGCATTGGCATGTAACATGCAACAAAGACAGTGTCGTACCTATCATCAGGAGCGCGCATGACGAACGGATTTGATGACGGAAGGGCCGGTATCGGAGTGGATCGAGCGGGCGCTTCACACGAAGGGTTGAATCGTTTGCTGGCCGAGGGCGAGGTGGCCGAATACCAGTCGGCGCGTGGCGACGTGCCGGGTATTCCGTCGTGGCCCATTATTCCTCAGTCTGCGCTGTCGGAGGCAGCTCCTCCTCCCGTAGGGCTGAACTGGGCCCGGGTGAGCGAGCGGACCGGAATAGAGCTGAGAATCCTCGAACACGACGGTTCGATCGTACTTGCCGGTGAGTACGTCCCTGCTCCTGGGTTCGTCATCGACCCTGATACGTATCTGGCTCGATCCGCGCGTATTGGCGACCGAGTCTTGTATCACGCGTACTTCATTGGTGAACTCTCTGCCAGTGAGTTTGGCCTCAAGCTTTCGGTGGATCCAGACAGTGGCTCTGTGCCCAACGCCGTGGTCCGTACCGCATCTGCCCCCGTGATCGGGCTATTCAGGGACGGCACCGACGCCGAACGGGCGCGCCGGCAGGTAATGGAAGGTTCGGTCGGCTACGGCGTATCCGTCCAACCGGGACCGCTCGGAACCGAACTTCGCGTGGCACGTACGGAAAATGCGGGCAGGGTGGCTACCTTGATCGCATCACACCATGGCGCGGTGATCTCCGTTGGTGGACAGGCGCTGTAGTCGAACTCGAGGCGAAACCGCCCGAACCATTGGGGCGGACTACGGGCTGACGAGCCACCGCGCGCGCCATAGAGTCATGAACGCGGCTCGCCACATCGTTAAGGTGAGAAGATTGAATAGTAAGGCGACCACGACGAAGGCAGGCGCCGGTACTTCGTGATCCACGATCGAGCGGATGATCAAACCCACGGCCAGGGCGATTGGCCAGGTTATCAGTAGCCGTTCCACCGACGTTCGGAAGGAATCCAGAGCTCGTGGGGCGTATACCCGGAGTGGCGCGGCGATCAGTGTCCAGCCGGCGACGAAAGGGGCCGCTGTCCCGAGTGTCGCCCAGGCACCTCCGGCACTGAATTCGTGGTGGCTCCAGCGCCCTATCACGGCGAACATCAGCAGTAGAACGACATCCCCCGCAGACATAACCCACCCGCCGAGGTCACGGTCCTCGCCGGTCGAATCCGACACCGATAAGTCAGGCCGGAGGTTATTGGCCTGATCGCTGTGCTCGAGTGTCACGCCATTTCCTTGGCCCCGATAGGGACAGACAGGGCATCATAATTCATATGGTTTCTTTACCACTGGATGACAGCAGTGACGCCCTTGCCCGAGACGTTTCGTTTCTGGGACGCGTTCTGGGCGACGTGCTGCGCGAGCAAGGCGGCAGCAAGCTGTTTGACGCCGTGGAGGGACTCCGTCAAGCGTGCCGTCATCGTCGCCATCACGATTGTGAAGCCGCACGACTTGAAATCGAGCAGCGCATTGCAGCGGTTCCCGACGGCCAATTGGAACAGGTCGTTCGAGCCTTTACCGTGTACTTTCACCTCATCAATATGGCAGAAGAAAATCATCGGTTGCGCCGCCTGGTGGCCGGCGAGAATCGGCTGTATCCAGCACCAAGGGTCGAGTCGATAGCGGCCGGAATTCGGGCCCTGGCTCGCGCCGGGGTCCCGGCATCCGAAGTGCATGCCATGCTCAGTGGATTACGGGTCCGGCCGGTGTTCACGGCACACCCCACCGAAGCGCGCCGTATGACGTTGCTGCGTCATCTCCGTCGCATCGCCAACCTCGTGAGCGCCATCGGGAGCGAATCGACTGGTCCTTCCCAACGCCGGGACGTGAGCCGACGACTGTACGCGGAAGTCACCAACCTGTGGCAGACCGACGAACTCAGGGAGCGGCAACGCACCGTGCTCGACGAGGTGCGCAATGGCCTGTACTACTTCGACAGCAGCGTTTTCGAGGTCACCGCCCGACTGTACCGCGATATGCAGGAGGCGATTTCGCAGGAGTACCCGGAGCTGTGCCGCGAACGGTACGACTTCCTCACCTATGGATCCTGGATGGGAGGTGATAGAGACGGCAATCCAAATGTGACGCCGGCAGCGACCGAGGATACGATGCGGCTTCACAAAGCGTTGGTACTCAACAAGTATGTCGCTGCCACCGGACGTCTCTCCGGACTACTCACGAGTGCCTCGGCTCTGGTGAACGTATCTCCAGAATTGATCGAGGCGGTGCTCGAAGACACTCGTCGTTATGGAGACGCGTCGGGAGAGGAACAGCCGCCGGTCCCGCGCGAACCATATCGTGCGAAGCTCGCCACCATGCGCCGCCGCTTGCTGGCCGCGTATAGGGAGAACGGCCCAACCTGGGGCGGCCTCCAGGTTGCCGGCGGAGATTCATCGGTTCCTCCATACGAAACAGCCGAGCAGTTTCTGACTGATCTGTATCTCGTACGAGGCAGCTTACAAGCTAACAGGAGCGAGCGGCTGGCGGATGATGCGATTCAGGACCTTATCTGGCAGGTGCGCGCCTTCGGATTCCACCTGGCGCGCCTTGATATACGACAACATCGCGACCGACATCTTGAGCTTCTTGACCAACTCATATCCAGGTCTACCCGGGGCACGCCGTTCTCCGACTGGGAGGAAGACGAGCAGGCTCGGGCGCTCACGAGCCTGTTGACCACCGAGAACCTCCAATTGGATACGTCAAGACTCTCAGACTCTGCACGAGAATCGTTGGAGGTGTTCTCGGTCGTACGGCGAATGCAGAGTGAAATGGGTTCGGAGGCGGTGGACACGTACATCGTGAGCTTTACCCGTGGCGCGGCGGATCTTCTGGCCGTGCTGTACCTCGCCCGAGTTTCCGGGCTCTTCGACCCGAACGAGCCCCGATCGAGCCTGCGTGTCGTGCCGCTCTTCGAAACGGGAGAGGATTTGGAAACTGCGCCCCAGGTCATGGGGGCTCTATACGACAACCCGGCCTATAGGGTTCAACTCGCAGCCTGGGGTAACCGACAGGAGATCATGCTGGGCTACTCGGACAGCGACAAAGATGCCGGCTATGTTACCTCCAATTGGTGGCTGTACCGAGCGCAGCAGGCACTGACGGCTCAAGCCGAGCAGGCAGGCGTTGAAGTGACTTTTTTCCACGGTCGTGGAGGAGCAATCGGTCGAGGCGGCGGACCACTGCAGCGCGCCATTCTGGGTCAGCCGCCGGGAACTGTCCAGGGCCGGCTCAAAGTAACCGAACAGGGAGAGGTCCTGTTTTCTCGATACGCGAACCCGGGCATCGCACACCGACACCTGGAACAGATGGTGCATGCAGTTATGGCGGCCAGTGTTCCTCGCGATGATGAAGAGGGGAGGCGGCCCGCTTGGGAAGAAGTCGCCTCGCGCCTCTCTACTGTGGCTTCACAGACGTATGGGGAGCTCGTCTACGGCGATCCTGACTTCCTCCATTTCTTCGAGGAGGGCACTCCCCTGCGGTCGGTCATGCGCCTCAGAATCGCGTCGCGACCGGCGAAACGTCGAACGGGCGATCTAAAGCTCGAGGACTTGCGAGCGATTCCATGGGTTTTCGCCTGGACCCAGAGTCGATACGGATTGCCCGGATGGTACGGCCTCGGCGCGGCCCTGAGCGCTGCCGTCGATTCCGGAGAGCTGGACCAGTTACGGGAGATGTATCGTGATTGGCCGTTTTTCCGCTGGCTGATCGACGCGGCACAGATCTCGCTTGGGAAGGCCGACCTCGACATAGCGCAGGTCTACGCGAATCTGGTACCGGATACAGAGATCCGAGAGAGACTCGGGAGCATACTCAGCGACGAGTTTCGGCGCACCTGCAATGGCGTCAATGCCGTTATCGGGCAGCAGCGCCTGCTCGACTCGTGGCCGGTTCTACAGCGTTCTATTGAACTTCGAAATCCGTACGTAGACCCTATGAGCTATACGCAGGCACGAGCCATTCAGGAAGTGCGCACCGAGCAGGACGAGCGTCGGGCCGACCTACTGCGTTCCGTAATCGACCGCAGCGTAGCCGGTATCGCTGCGGGCCTACAAAATACAGGTTAGGGCGGACGGAGGGCGGATCTCATTGCCGTGCAGCCGACTCCCGGCCTACCGGTGACCTGCTACCACCACGTACCATTGACACGGGGAGGATGCGCCTCACACGCCACGTCCCGCACTGCCACAACGCGCACAGGAGTTCCACTTCGCAATGCCGCCACGAGACAAGAGCCCGCTTTCGTACGAGGAAGCCGCCGCCAGAGCAGGCGTCGTTTCGACGGTTCCTTTGGGTGTACGACCCATCCGGGTAAAGCGAATCGTCGGGAGCGCCGGCAAGGCTGGAAAGCTTGCACCTTCGTTTCTGCCGCTGGGATCAGGGCCGGCCACCGCCAACTACCGGTCCATCATGAACGCGATGAAGTCCGGAACGGATTTGCCTCCGATAACGGTGTACCAGGTCGGCAATCGCTATTTTGTGATCGACGGTCACACGCGCGTGGCGGCGGCCAAGGTGCTAGGCATCGAGTTTATGGACGCCTATGTGACGGAAGCTCTGCCGCGCAAAGAGGGAGAGGTGAATCTGACCTACTACGCACGAAGAGAATTTGAGCGAGCGACGGGACTCAGCGGTATTCGCTTGACCGCGCCCTGGCGATACAACCTACTGCACCATCACGTCGAAGGATACCGCCTCTATCTGGAGCGTTCGTTGGGCCGCGAAGTATCACTCGAAGAAGCTGCGAGGATTTGGTTTCGGACTCAATATCAACCGACATTGTTAGAGATCCGTCGTCGCCAATTGAAGTCCAATACCGGAGGACGCACGTCAGGCGACGTGTACACGGACATCCTGAGGGCCTGGACAGAAGAGCAGGCGCTGACTGCGAGTCTACGTGAAATGCTCGACCAATTCGATCAGAGCCAGGAGAAGAGTCCTCTCGCCCGCGCCAGGCGCGCCGTCACCGGCGCGGTGGACGCTTCTCTACCAAAGATCATCCCGCCCCTGTCTGCCCCCAAAGTTCGGACTTTGACTGAGGAGGACGTCGAAGCAGAACTCGAGCTGGCAGCCAGCCCGAGCGAAGAGTCCCCTCCGGCGGAGGATGTTTCTCTGCCGCGCGACTGAGGCACCACGGCACGATCGCTCTGTGCCGGTCGTAATATCGCGCCGGATGCGACTTGTTAATACGAGGCGTGCGTCGCGTCCATCAGCACCGCGAACAGTTGATTGAGACCGTCGAGACAGCCGCCTCGAGCACTCGCGCGATGTTTCCATCCGAGCGTCGTGATGCTGATATAGCGGGTGGCAAGATCGGGCAGGGCTCCCGAGCAAGACGTGAAACTCGGAAGGGATCTGAAGCCTTCTGCCTGGGCCAGCACGACGAGACCCGCTATAGCATCCCTTGAAATCGTGGCGACATTTCCGGCGAGGTGGATGGGCCCGTTTGGCCTGATCGTGCCGTTCGCAGCTATCGTCACGCTGAACGGGCGAATGTTTCCCATTTCCTGCCCAAACACGATGGTCACATGAACGCCCGCAGCCGCCTCATGATTACTCGGAACTGCGGCGTTCGCGATTTCTACGGGGCTCACAAACAGTGCGATGATCAACACCACGGTTCGAAACGAGAAACGCGCGGGCGGAAAGTCACGCCGAGACACGGGGCGTTCTCCTCTGTCCTTTGAACCTGGTAGACGATACGATTTGACGGATTTGAAGGTTAAACGTGGAGGAACTCCAGTTTGTGACAATCCCAGAACCGGTGCGAGCGCGCACCGACCGGGACAGACAGTAGAGGGCAAGGAGAATGACGTGTACCGACTAATAACCGTGACATCTGTTGCGGCCGCGCTGCTCTTTGGGGGCACTATTGCGCGGGCAGATAGCTTGCGGGCCCCGACCGGCGCGGAGCTTCCCGCGAACCACGACCGGCCACAGATCATGATGGGGATCCGCGGCAACGGCAACAGTCATCACGGCGGTGGCGGTGGAGGCTCCAATAACCTGTCGTACCACGGCGGCACGGTCGCAACGGGACTCGACAAGGTCTACCTCATCTATTGGGGCTCGCAATGGAACAACAACGATCCATCTGGCGAAGCCGCGATTCAACAAGGCTTCTTCAGCCATGTGGGTGGCACTTTATGGAACAAGTCGGTGACGCAGTACTGCGAGGGTGTGTCATCGGGTACCACTAACTGCGGCACGTCTGGGACCCACGTGACCAATCCAACCGGCATCCTGGCCGCGACCTGGAATGACAATTTGAGCGCCGCGCCGGCCCACCCGACTCAGGCCGACTTCGCAAATGAAGCAGCGTTGGCAGCAGCGCACTTCGGCAATACCTCAGTTGGGGCCAACGCACAGGCTCAATACGTCATCAACACGGCCACCGGGAACAGCATCACCGGGTTCGGGACGCAGTTCTGTGCATGGCACAGTTCGACCGGCTCCAATTACGGGAACATCGCCTATACCAACATGCCCTACATCACAGACGCCGGAGGCGCATGCGGCGCCAATTTCAACAGCCTGGGAGCGAAAGCCGGCATCACGATCGTGGGCGGCCATGAATTTGCCGAGACCGAGACGGACATGTTTCCCAGCGGTGGCTGGTTGGATGCCGGTGGCAGCGAGAATGGAGACAAGTGCGCCTGGATCAGCGGCAGTGGCCAGGGTGCGTCGGCCAACATCACGATGAACGGCACCACGTTCCCCGTCCAGTCCCTGTGGAGTAACGCCTTCAACAACAATGCGGGCGGGTGCGTGCAAACCTCCTGATGTGAGGCGTAAATAGCATACGTCGAGCGCCGTCAGCGCTCACCGATTGGGCGGCCGGGATCACATTCCGGTCGCTCTTTTGCGTGTCCAGACACGTCTACACACGTCTCACGCCACATAGAACCTCATCGGTTACACGCCGATGCACATCGTCGAAAGAGCACGGGTGGAAGCGGGACTTGTGCCTCTTCACTGGCGAGGATTGCCGGGATACACTCGCAGAATCCGGTTTGGAAGGCAGGTATGTCAGGTGAGCCGCTTGTCCTCGATAACAATGCTGTTCCTGGCTGTATTGTGCCTGGCATTGCCCCTCCCGGCGCACGCCACCGGAAAGGCACGCGCCGACACGCGGGCTCATTCCTCAGTTCGTCCGCGTCACCCGGCCACGCAAGGGAATCGCGCGCACTGTAGCCTGACAGTCAAAACCGTTTCCAGAACTGTTCGTAAACCGGGTAAGAAGCGCGTGACCGAGGTTCGAAACGGTGCGGGGTGCATCGCATCGTCAAAACTTCGATCTCGTCAATCCCGGGCGAAGCATGGGAGCGCCCTCGTCGACCAGTTCGCTCCGCACTTCGTGGGCGATATCTTCGGCGTCGGGTCGTTCGTCACGCAACGCAGCTCGGACATTTCGCCTCTGCTCGTGGGGAGAGCCCGCGAGCTGGGCACGAAGTGGGTGCGGGAAGAGTTCACCGCTTCTCGGCTTCACGCCGACACTACAGGTCGATACTGGTGGACCGACTACGACCGAATCGTGAATCAGGAGCGCAAGGCGGGGCTGCAGATTCTGGGATTGCTGGACTACAGCAATACCTGGTCACTGGCCGATCACGGCACGATGCCGCACGGCGATATGCACCGACTGACATACGACTTCGCACGGTATGTGTACGCCGTCGTACGCCACTTTCGGGGTCGGGTACGCTATTGGGAGATCTGGAACGAACCAAACGTCGACACTTTCTGGCATCCGTCGCCCGACCCAGCCGACTATGCTACGTTGCTCAACGCAGCGGGAAGTGCCGTCAAGCGCGCGGATCCACTGGCGCGGATTGTCCTGGCGGGCACCAGCGGAGTGGATCTGGGCTTTATCCGCGCCGTTGCGGCCCATACGCGTCGTTTCGACATCGTGGCAGTCCACCCGTACCGTAATCTGCCTGAACCCAGTTTCTTGAAGCAGGTGAAGGCGCTACAAGGCCTCCATAAGCCCATATGGTTTTCTGAGATCGGATGGCCGGCCGGCGCCGGCTGTGGCAGCTGTTACGGCGAGGTCGAACAAGCTCGGTACCTGGTGCGATTTTATGCACTCGCGGCGGCAGCAGGAATACAGCGCGTGTTTTGGTACGACCTGCGTGACGACCCGCACATCGCTTCGAATCCTGAAGCCCATTTTGGTCTCTTGCGG
>DAINCT010000034.1:16283-16764 GCA_036732245.1 Chloroflexota bacterium
TGCGGCGGGATCTCTCTGCAAAACCGGCCTTCATAGCGTACGCCTATCTGTCACGGCTGCTGAATGGCTCTCGTTATGTCGGCGCCGACTGGCTCGGTCAGCACGGACTGTACACTGTACGCTTCCGGCGCGACACGACTAACATCGCCGTACTGTGGAATGCGAGCAATACGACCCGCAAGCTCACACTGAAATGGAATTATCCCGACGCCAACCTCATAAATGCGGGAGGAGACATCCTCGCGGAGTTGACTCCGAGCGCGGGCCACGTGTCCGTAATCGCGCCCCAGGGAGGGGAACCCTTCTATCTCGTGGATCGACTTCCTTCATATCACATTCCCGCCCTCGGCGCTTTGCTCCATTTTGCTCCGCCGCCCCCTCCTCCCACCCCGCGCCCAACTGCCCGCGCCGCTCGGACCCGCCGGATGCCCGCTGCCGGCAAGGCTGCCTGGGTGTCGCCCACCCGCCACGGGACTCGCGA
>DAINCT010000035.1:0-16524 GCA_036732245.1 Chloroflexota bacterium
TCGTCACGCTGAAAACGGGCGGAATCCCCGAAACCCTGCCGGCAACATTCCCAGGACGCGACGACATCATCGAGGGTATCGAGCAGGCTGCCCTTCTGAAGCGCACCGCGACTCTGGCCGACGTGGGCAACGTAGCAGCGTTCGTGGCCTCGGACGGGGCTCGCACCATGACCGGATCCGAGGTCAACATCTCCTGCGGCGCGATTCTGGATTAAGGAGGTCTACCGTGGCCAGGCTGATCTACTCGACCATCGCCTCACTTGACGGCTACATCGAGGATCCGGACGGCAACTTTGACTGGGCCGCGCCGGATGAGGAGGTGCATCGCTTCGTCAACGACCTCGAGCGACCGGTCGGCACCTATCTCTTTGGACGCCGGATGTACGAGACGATGCGCTACTGGGAGACGGCACACATGGTCGCCGACCAAACGGACGCGGCACAAGACTTCGCGGAAATATGGCAAGCGGCCGACAAAATCGTATACTCCAGGACCCTGGAGGGGGTACCTACCGCCAGGACCCGGATCGAGCGAGATTTCGACCTTGAAACGATTCGGCAGATGAAAAATCAAGCGGGACATGACATCACGGTCGGTGGTCCCGAGCTTGCCGCCCAGGCATTGAAGGCTAGGTTGGTGGATGAATTACAACTGTTCGTCACGCCGATTGTCGTAGGAGGAGGGAAGCGATCGCTCCCAAATGATCTCCGAGTGCAGCTCGAACTGTTGGATGAACGCCACTTTGGAAGTGGCGTGGTGTATCTCCGCTACCGCGTCAGGTCCTGAGAAAATGGGTTGGTGCCTATGAAAATCTTGGTTGGTCATCACTTCCGCTCCGGTTTCCTGTCTCTCCTATCGGCCGGTGTTGTATTTATTTCCCCCGGCGCACCTTTCTCGCCTGCAACGGCTGCTACCCTGACTGCCAACCGTGCGTCAGAGCGAGTCTTCTCGCCGCTATTTAGTCGGCCGGTCCTGGCGTTCTACTACACCTGGTACCATCCCGACACATTTTGTCGCTGCCAGATGTCGGATTTGCCGGTGGCCCGGTACGACTCAAGTGACGTCGCTACGATCGACCGGCAGATCAGACAGGCCGCGCAGGCGGGAATTACGGGTTTCATCACATCCTGGCCCGGTCCCGGCAACACGCAGGACGACAATCTGGCGAAGCTCCTGCTTCGTGCCACTGTGTACCAACAGAAAACCGGTATCCATTTTGTGTCGTCGCTGTACCTCGAAAGCGATGCCGATGCAGTTCGAAACAACCTCGCCGGGGCGTTACGGTACGCGATCAAGCACTATACCGCCGATCCTCACTTCTTCCACTGGCAGGGTAAACCGGTGATCTTCATCTGGCGCCCCATTGGCAATGGCCGGACTCTCAGTACCTGGTCCGCACTCCGACAACAAGTCGATCCAGGTCACCGTTTGTTGTGGCTGGCGGAGGGCACCGATACAAGTCTCCTGAGCGTTTTCGACGGCCTGCACCTCTTTAGCGCGGCCTACTGGGGCCTGCTGGACCATACGATCGCCAGCGTGGATCAGTCCTTCCGCACCCGCATCAACGCCTACAACAGCGCGCACCGCACACACAAAATCTGGATCGCAGGCGTGCAGCCAGGTTACGACGACACTCGGGTTCCAGGTCGGGTTGGGACGTATCGCGTCCCCAGAAATAGCGGCACGACCTACCGTCTAAGTTGGCAGGGGGCGATCAGCAGCGCGCCGGACTGGATCTCAGTGAGCACGTTCAACGAATGGTTCGAGGGATCGATGATCGAGCCGAGCCTCCGGTACGGCTCACTCTACCTCAACCTTACGCGCCAATTCAGCGGACAGTGGCGACGCGGCTAGTGCGAGCCATTCTTTTGTTGCACGGTTTCGTCAGGCGGGAGTGGCGACCGAACGTGACGGCGGCAATGTAGGTCGGCGAGACTCGAACCGGGCATTCCAGGGTGATCCGGCGCGAGTGTCACAAATCTGAATCCGGCGGTGCCTCTTACACAGAGGCGTGTGCCGTCGCATCCTTATGCCGAGTTGCGCTCCCCTCTATCTGGATTGCCGGTGGCGATTACAGTCGACGACAAATCACGGAAAGGGACATGCATGCAAGCACCGAAGGATACGCTGGCAGATCGCCTGGCGGCGGTCGTGGATACGGTGTCACCAGCAGAAGAGGGCCACGGCCCGGCCATCGAAACGACCGGGCTTTCCAAGTCGTATGGGACGGTCCTGGCGGTAGACCAACTCGATCTCACGATCAAGCGTGGTGAAATTTTTGGCTTCCTGGGACCAAACGGTGCAGGGAAAACCACCACGATGCGCATGTTGTTGGGATTGGTCAAACCGAGTTCCGGCACCGCCAGCATCCTTGGCATGGACATCTCGACCCAACTCCCGGAAATCTTGCGACGTACCGGCTCGGTGATCGAAAATCCGACCTTCTATCCGTATCTGTCCGGGTTCGACAATCTACGGGCCTTCGCGACCCTGAGTCAGATCCCCAACGAGCGCGTAACGGCGGTTCTGGACTTGCTGGACTTGACCAGTGCAGCGGGACGGAAGTTCAGCACCTATTCGCTCGGGATGAAACAGCGCCTGGCGGTAGGTGCAGCCCTCCTGGGATCACCTGATCTCCTGATTCTGGATGAACCGGCCAACGGCCTCGACCCAGCCGGCATCGTCGAGATGCGCGATCTGATCAAGCGTCTCAAGGCTCAAGGACACACCGTCCTCATCTCGAGCCATGTGCTGCACGAAATCGAACAAATCTGCGATCGCATCGTCATCATGAGCCATGGACGAGTGGTGGTACAGGGCAGAGTCGAAGATCTGCTCGGAGGTAGTAGCCTGGAAATCCAGGTCAAACCGGTCGAGGCAGCCGAGCAACTGCTGCGTACACTGCCATGGGTCGGAGATGTGAGCCGCGGCGACGATCTCCTGTTTGTAAAAGCGCCGGTGGAACGTGCCGGCGACCTGACGCGCGCGCTCGCGGAGCAGGGCATGTACCTGTCGCGTCTGCGGCCGCGCGAACTGAGTCTAGAACAGTACTTCCTCGATGTCACGGGAGGATCTGAGTGAGTGCGTATCTGTCGTTTGAATGGTTGAAATTCTCGAAACGTTGGATGCCACGAGTTATCCTGCTCATGCTTCTGGCGCTCACGGTTCTGGCCTTTTGGGGACAGGCGACTCGCCTGGAAGGAAGGGGCGATCTACTTCTACCTCGAGGCTGGCTCGCGGCCCTTGCGTTCAGTTCCTTCTTCGCTCCTTTCTTCTGGCCGGTTCTGGGCGGCAGTTGGGCCGGGAATGAGTATGGCTGGGGGACGATCAGATCCATCCTCACCAGGCGCCCGGCTCGCGCCACCCAGGCGCTCACGGCGCTCGCAGTGCTGCTCATCGGCGTCTTGTTGGCGCTGATCGCCATCCTGATCGTGGCTACCGGCGCCTCACTGCTGGTCGCCTCGTTTACCGGCAACGCCGCATGGACGTCCGGACTGTTGAACGGTACCTTCGTCATGACGCTGCTGAAAGGTCTGTTCACGGCCTGGTATGTCTCCAGTTTCTACCTGTTGCTCGCGTACGCGGCGGCAGTAATCACGCGCTCCGCGGCAGTCGGCATCGGATTCGGCATCGGCTCGACGCTGGCCGAGATTGTGCTGCGCGAACTCTTTTCAAGCCTGGGAGGTGTCTGGAATACCGTCGCGGAACACTTTCCATTCATCTACAGTCAGGACATGATCACGCGCGTGGTGGGACCACAACTCATTCCCGGAACGCGTCTGTCACGTGTTTCGCCCGGCACTCCCAGCGCCGAAGAGTCTTTGATCGCACTCGCCATCTATTCGGCCGTTCTGCTGGCCATTCTGATTGCTGCCGTGCGCCAGAGGGATGTGACCGCCTGACCATATATCTCTCTCCTGCGCTGGTACAGTGATCCAACGCGTAACGACGGTGCGTACTGTCTAGTGAAATCAATAGTCACACAGAGGAGAACGAACCATGTTTGGTGGTCATATCTGGGAGCTGGCAATAATTCTTGGCCTGGCTCTCGTCGTGTTTGGTCCGAAGCGTCTGCCCGAAATTGGTGGAGCGCTCGGTAAGGGAATCCGTGAGTTCAAGCAGAGCACGTCGGAACTGACCGAGTCGATCACCGCATCGCATGAGGCGCAGGCTCCCGTGGCTGTACCACAGCCCATCGCCTTCGTGCCTCCGCCCGCGCACACCACGGCACACGAGTCGGAAGTCAGTCCCGCACCTACTCCGCACTCAAACGCCGGCTAGTCCGTCGCGCTAGCGCGACGCCGTTTCGCGGCACACCGCCCGGCTGCTTCGATCTCGGCCGGGCGGCCGTGCCATGCCGTGCTCTTCACATGTCCATTCAGTAGAGGCCCGTATCATGTCCGTTGCATCGTCTGTCCGCACTCCATTCAAACAGCCCGATCCCAAGTACATGACGTTCGTCGAGCATCTCGAGGAACTTCGTCACCGGCTCATCATCTCGGTGGGGGCGATCGCACTTGGATCGATCGTCGGCTGGTTTCTGGCCAAGCAAGTTATCGCACTCCTGGTGGCACCGGTACGGGCCAGTTTGCATGTCAAGACGCTTTACGTCCCCGAGGTTTACGGTGCCTTTACCATCAACCTGAAGGTCGCCATCATCATCGGGTTTGCCTTTGCGCTGCCAGTGACGATGTATCAGGCATGGGCCTTTGTCTCGCCTGCGTTTGGCGGGAAAACGAGTCGGGTTGGTCCCGTGGTCATCACCTCGGCCCTGGTGCTCTTTGCAGGCGGCGTCGTTACGGCGTACGAAGTGATTCCGCTCGCGTTGCAATTTTTCGGCAAGTTCGAGAGCCAGAATCTGCAGGTCATTCCGTTTGCCAGCGAGTACATCGGTTTTATCTCGCTCATCCTGCTGGTCTTCGGGGTATCGTTTGAACTGCCGCTGGTGCTCGTCTCCCTCTCCGCGATCGGCATTACATCGTCGCGGTGGCTGTCACGTAAACGGATTCATTTCTTCTTTGGGATTTTTATCTTCGCCACGGTGGCGACCCCCGGCGCCGATGCCGTCTCTCCCATCATCCTCGGCGGCATCCTCTACGTGCTCTTCGAACTGAGCATCGTGATCAGCCGCCTTATCGGGAAATAAGAGAACGGTCGACGCCCACGAGAGGGTACTAGGCGCTGCGGAGGGCGAGACGCCCGGACTCCGCTCGATAATCCGCGCAAACCCAATCTGACTGAAGTCGGCGACGATGACCGGGAATCCTTGTCCACTTCGTGCAACGTCTTCACCGAATCACTTGACGTGATACATAATGACGCGTAGAGAGCAGCCTGCGCCCTTATACGACTGCCGAGCGTTATAGCAAGCGCGAGGGAAGTGAACCTTTCGGATTAAGGTAGTGTCGAGTAGGAGCACAACCAAGATCACGAGAGGTACCGCAGAAACCACCAGGATAGGAGTTTGACGATGGCATTACAGATTGGCGACACCGCGCCCGATTTTGAGGCGCAGACGACGGACGGCCCGATCCGCTTCCACGAGTGGATCGGCGACTCGTGGGCGGTACTCTTCTCGCACCCCAAAGACTTCACGCCGGTCTGCACGACCGAACTCGGCTATATGGCAAGCATCAAGCCGGAATTCGACCGGCGCGGCGTCAAGATAATTGCGATCTCGGTGGATCCGCTCGACAAGCACGAGAGCTGGTCCAACGACATCGAGGAGACCCAGGGTGCGCGGCCGAACTACCCGATGATCGCCGACTCGGACTTCAACGTTTCGAAGCTCTACGGGATGCTCGGCGCCGACGTCTCGGGCGATCCGGCCGACCGCACAGCCGCGCTCAACCAGACGGTTCGCAATGTCTTCGTGATTGGGCCGGACAAGAAAGTGAAGTTGATCCTCATCTACCCGATGACGACCGGCCGAAACTTCGACGAGGTGCTGCGCGTCATCGACTCGCTGCAGCTCACCGCGAAACACAAGGTTTCGACGCCGGCGCAGTGGAAGCCGGGCGAAGACGTGATCATCGCAGGATCGGTATCCGACGACGCGGCGAAGGATCTCTTCGGCTCATGGCAGGCACCCAAGCCCTACATCCGCATCGTGCCTCAGCCCAAGTAATCAGACGTTGAGCCACGGTTAGAGTCGAACGACTCTTACCGTGGCTCATGCACTCGAAGCCAAGATCCGACGCTCGGTCCTGGCTGCGTTACTGCACCTGGATGCGGACGATGCAACTCAGCCAGACCGTGGGTTGGATCGGACCTATCGGCTTTCAGGCAGCAGCGTATGGTCCGGGAAGTTTCCAAACAGGCGCTCGCCGGCCGGACCTTCTGTTACCGCCTGGACGAGATACTCTCCTCCCACGAAGCAGCCCTTCCACGATTCTCCGATGCCGCCAAACGGTTCGGCCTTATCTCCACGTGATCGGACGCGATTGATCCCAGTCTTGAAGGCTCGAAGCTCGCCGACAATACGCTGGCTGGTCGCCGGATCGTCGCAGGCGATCGATGCGACCAGGCTACCGTTCGAGACATTCATCTCCGCCACCAACTCTTCGGTCGTGTCGGCGATCACGATGGTGTCGATCGGCCCAAATGGCTCTCGATGGTAGAGGGCCGAACTTCGGGGAACGTTCATCAGCGCGGCCGGCGCCAAATAGGTCGAGATGTCCTGTTCGGGGAAGAAGAGCGATTCATCGAGCGAGCCTTCGAAGAGACTGATCGCTCCCTTGCCGATCGCTTCGCTGTACATGACTCGCAGTTGCTCCACGGTCTTGGCACTGATGAGCGGGCCGAAGTCCAGGGCAGGCAGGTCACCCCGTTCGGGGCCGGCGAGGAGCGGATTTCCTACGCGCAGTGAAGCCAGAGTGGGCAGATACATCTCAAGGAATTTGGGGAAGAGCTCGCGCTGGACGACGTAGCGCGCATACGCGGTACACCGTTGCTTGCCGTAATCGAACCCTTTCTTGATCTGCTGCTCGAGATTCGACCAATCAGAAAATTCCCACACGCCGTAGGCATTCACGCCTTCCATCTCCAGCATGTAGCGCTTGTCGTGGTCGTAGAGGCTGGCGGCGATGTCTCGACCGTTGGACTTGCCGCCCACGAAGGCGAGGCAGGCCACGTATTCGTTCCGCACCAGAGCATCGCTGAGCTGTCCACCTGAACCGCTGACCATCGAGATCGGCAACCCGCAGCGGCGCGCGATCCCAAGTGCCAGGGTCAACGCGCAGAGGCCCCCGTCACTTGGGGTTTTCGCGATCACGGCGTTGCCTGCCAACGACTGCACCAGCACCGCGTGGACAAGGACCGACAGCGGATAGTTCCAGGAGGCGATGTTGGAGACCACACCCAGCGGCGACCGGCCCTGAAGCATCTCGTCGATGTGCTCCAGATACCAGTCGAGCCCAGAGATACATCGTTCGACACTGGTTTTCGCGGAGCCGTACGGTTTGCCGATCTCCCACACCAGGAGAGAGGCCAATAGGTGTTGATGCGTGCGCAGCTCTGCTAGACAGTCCGCAACTCGGCGTTTACGCTCGTCGAGCGGCACACTCGACCAGGTTTCATGCTCTCCAGCGGCGAATCGTACGGCGTGCAGCGCTGTGTCAAGATCGATCATGGGAAACAGGGCCAGATTAGTCCCGTCAACCGGCGAGATAGCATGCCGGCCATGGCCCGCGTGTCCCCAGGCGCCCTCGATCAGATTGAGGACATGACCGTCGGAGCGAAAAGCATCGGGCAAAATCGTCTGCGCTTCCGCGTAGAGCGCCGCCCACTCCATGCCTTGAACGATCTGCGGTATCGGGCGCACCTCCGCCCGTGTCGAGTCGTCAGCTCGGGTCGATGGTACACCCTGCTCGATCATGTCGCCCTCTCCTTCTCAGCGAGTGACAGCGTGGACACCCGAGTCGCCAGCATACTCATCCAATACCGCGACCACCACCCACAAGCCGATTTCCCACAATTTTCTCCCGCGGAGCAGGTGCGAAGTACTATACCGTCACTCGTCCATCTTCCAGCATAGCTGTGAAGGTACTATGCACTTACTGGACAGAGTTGCCACTAACGGCGGCGGTTGTGTTGGATGAAAAGTGCAGCTTTTTCCCGCAGGGAACGATCTATGTGGGACTCCGAAACCGGGTCCAGTCATGATCCTGTATCGGGATGCAGCAGCGTTACGGTCTGCCCTCCATCGACATACAACACCTGACCGGTGATGAATGACGCCTCATCGGACGCCAGGAACGCAACCGCCGCCGCGATATCTTCCGGTTGGCCTACGCGGCGCATGGGCAACACGGCTGCCCAGTGCGCGGCGTAGTCGGGGTCGTCATCCAGGTTGCGGGGCACTTCGATCGGGCCCGGCGCGACGGCATTCACCGTAATGCCATGCGGGCTCAGTTCGACCGCCAGCCCGCGCGTCAGGGCCGCGATGCCACCTTTCGAGGCGCTGTACGGAATGACCGATTCCATGCCCCCAAAGCCCAGGACCGAGCCGATATTGACGATGCGCCCGGCTCCACGCTGCGTCATCTCCCGACCCACAGCCTGGGAGAGGAAGAACTGGCTCTTGAGATTGGTGTCGATCTGTCGATCCCACATCGCCTCATCCACCTCGAACAATCGCGTCCACAAGGTAATTCCGGCATTGTTTACCAATATGTCGATCGGCCCATGCATCTGATGGATGGTCTTTACCAAGGCTTCGATATCCTCGACCCGCGACACGTCCGCCGCCATGGCGAATGCCTGGCCCCCGTCCCGCTCGATAGCCGACACGGTTTCCCGTGCTTCGGCATCGCCCTCCGCCGGCGGATAGTTCACCACGACTCGTGCACCCTCCGCTGACAGCCGAAGAGCGATTCCGCGACCGATCCCTTTGCTGGATCCCGTGACCAGCGCGATGCGGTGCTCGAAGCGCATGTACCTCTCCACTACCTATTGCGCCGTGAGCCCCCCGTCGATCACGAGTGCACTCCCCGTTACGAAGTCGGCGTCATCTGACGCGAGGTACACGGCAGCTCTTGCTACTTCCTCCGGCGTACCGAGACGTCCCATCGGTTGCCTGGCCACCAAGGCGGCACGTTCGGCCGCGGGATCGGGCGCGGCATCAAGCAGTCTGCCGATCCACGGCGAGTCCACCGTGCCCGGACAGATGCAGTTACACCGAATCTTTTGCTGCACGTGGTCGACCGCCATGGCGCGAGTCAAACTGACTACCGCGCCCTTCGATGCGCAGTAGGCGGCGCGGTTCTTGAGACCAACCAACCCCGCCACGGACGCGGTGTTTACGATGACCCCACCGCCGGCTTCGATCATGTGAGGAAGGGCGTACTTGCAGCAGAGAAACATGCCACGCACATTGACGGCAAACACCGCCTCCCACAAGTCCTCCGGTGTGTCCACGACCGATTGCGTCGAGCCGATCCCGGCATTATTGCAGAGCACATCGATACGCGTGAACCGATCGAGACAGGCGCCGATCATGGCTTGCACCTCCGCGCTGAGGGACACATCTGCCTGGAACGCGGCGGCGTCTCCGCCCGCCTGCTGCACCTGGAGTACGGTTTCCTCGGCGTCGTCGCCGCGCATGTCCGCCACGAAGACCCGGGCGCCCTCCGCAACAAACGCGAGAGCCATGGCGCGACCGATCCCCGAGCCGCCTCCCGTGATGAGTGCATTCTTTCCTGCCAGCCGCATTCTGTCCTCCTTCTACTGCCGTGCCGGAAACCAACATCAGCCTGTGGCGCTTGGATGGCGTGGCCGGGGCGAGTCGATTCGGCTTCCACTCTCACTCTGCCACACAGGGTCAGTTGGTATGCTTTGCTCAGTGCGGCGATGAGCACGGATGCGGCTCAATCGTGGCCCTGGGATTGAAACAGCAGGAGGTCGAGCATGGCGGACGGAATTAAAACCAGCATCGGAATCTGGGCATTTGGGACACTTGGAACGCGCTTCCTCCTGGCGGGCTATCACCCCGAAGTGGCACAGGAAACCCCGTTGGAGCGTGCGAAACGGGTCGCGCCGGGCTTGTCGGACCTATTCGACGGTCTGGAGTTTCACTACCCTAATGAGATCGACGAGGACAACGCGGACGCGATCGTCGAGGCGATCAAGCCCATGGACGTCTACTGCATCTGCTCCGGCGCCCACACCTTTCCAGCCCATGGACGCGGGGCTCTCACCAATCCAGATGTCGGAGTCCGTGCAGAATCCATGGCGGCGAATCGGCGCGCGATCGATCTCTGTGCCCGCCTGGGCGCCCACATGGTTATCTGGCCGGGGATCGAAGGTTACAACTATCCGTTCCAGGCGGAGTACCGCTCACAGTGGACGTATCTCCTGGACGGCATCGGGGACGCTGTCTCTCATGCCAATCAACGGGGGGTCACCGTTTTTCTGGAGCACAAGAACAGCGAGCCCCAGATGAAGATCTACATGCGCGACATGGGCATGAGCGTCTTTGTGATCCACAAACTCGCGGCCATGGGGGTCGACACCAGCCGACTGAAAATCAATATGGATTGGCAGCATCTGATCATGAATGGTGAAAACCTGGCAGAGTACGTCGAACTGCTCTCGATGGAAGATTTGCTGGGCCACCAACATGCCAACTCCGGTTGGGGGATGTTCGACGACGACAACATCGTGGGCGCCACGCGCTTCATGGAGACACTTGAGATCGCACGTTCGCTGCGAAAGGTGGGGTACGGCAGCCGGGGAGAACGTCTCGGCATGGACTTATACCCCTACACCGAAGATGCCGTGGTAGCGGCCCGGCAGAGCCTGTTGCAATGGCGCTTCATCGACGGGGTGGCGGGCCGACTGGACGACGACGCACTCCAGGAAGCACAGGCGCAGAAGGACGCCATGGCGGCGTATCGCGTGGTGTTCGGCGCGCTCGGGATGAGCCCGGATGTGCTTCGCATGGCGTTGGGCCCACAGGTGGCTATGAGGTAGATGGGGAGAACGGACGCATCCACTCGTGATTCTGGACGTGGAGTCGCTCCCCTCGCCTGCTCCGCGGGAGAGGGGTTGGGGGTGAGGGTGGGCCCCACCCTCGACCTCGCTGCCGCACCAAAGGCGGAGCTGCATGTCCATCTCGAGGGTGCCATTCAGCCCGACACTCTGCTGATTCTTGCCCAGCGCAATGGGATTCAACTACCGGCCAGTGATGAGGCGGGACTACGAGCGTGGTTTGCCTTTCGCGACTTCGATCATTTTCTCGAGGTGTACATCACCATCACGAAATGTCTCCGCACGCTGGAGGATTATGAACTCATTACGTACGAGTTTGGGGCCGAGATGGCACGCCAGAACGTACGGTACGCGGAAGTTACTTTTACCCCGGCGACCCACGAGCTGCGCTTCGGCATCCCGCAGGACATCTACTTCTCGGGCCTGAGCCGTGGACGCCGGCGCGCCAAAGTTGACTTCGGAGTGGAAATGCGCTGGGTTTTCGACCTGGTGCATGTCGCGCGGGATGCCTCCCTCAACCGGCGAGCCGCAGACTATACCGTCGAAGTGGCGATCGATGGGAAGGACGACGGCGTGGTCGCACTTGGACTGGGTGGCCCCGAAGTCGACGAGTCCTTCGAGGTCATGGCGCCCTGGTTCGACCGTGCCCGCGCCGCCGGCTTGCATAGCACGCCGCACGCCGGTGAGGTTGTGGGACCAGAGAGCGTCTGGAATGCGATCCATCTTCTGGGCGCGGAGCGGGTCGGGCATGGGGTGCGAGCCATCGAGGATCCTGCGCTGGTCGCGTACCTGGCGGAGCACCGGATCCCACTCGAGATTTGTCCCAGCAGCAATGTTCGGCTCGGAATCTTTCCCACCATCAACGATCATCCCCTCGTGCGACTGCATGAAGCCGGCGTGGTATTCACCGTGAATTCCGACGACCCACCGCTCTTCAACACAACCCTGAACGACGAGGTGCAGTTGCTGATCGATCCGTTCGGTCTGGAGCGCGCCGCAATTGAGGAGATACTGCTCAATGGGGTGCGTCACAGCTTCCTGCCGCCGGAGGAGAAACGGGAAATGGAAACCGAGTTCGTCGCGGAATTGGCGAGGCTTCCGGTTGCCTGATGTGTTTGTCGACAGCGAGTTTCCGGTAGGACCAACGGATCGCTTCAAACCCAGGTAGTTTGCCCGCATAGGAGAAGAGCATATGGCAGACGGACTGATTCTGGCTCTGGACCAGGGGACCACCAGTTCGCGCGCTATTGCCTTCGACCACGACGGTCGAGTGGTTGCTCGACTGAACAAGGAGTTCACCCAGCAGTACCCGCAGCCCGGGTGGGTAGAGCACGACCCGGAAGAGATCTGGAACTCCCAGCTCGAGGTAGCCAGGCACGTCATGGACGAGCAAAAGCTGGGGGCGAGCGACATGGCCGCCATCGGAATCACCAACCAGCGTGAGACCACGATCGTCTGGGACCGTAACACCGGCAAGCCCATCTACAACGCTATCGTGTGGCAGGACCGGCGAACCGCCGACTACTGCGACGAACTGAAGCGAGACGGCTGGGAAGATTTCGTCCGAAAGAAGACCGGACTGGTCATCGACCCTTACTTCTCTGCGACCAAAGTTCGATGGATCCTCAACCACGTGGACGGCGCGCGGGCGAGAGCCGAACGAGGTGACCTGCTGTTCGGCACGGTGGATTCTTTCCTTATCTGGCGACTCACCGGCGGAAGAGTGCATGTCACCGATTACAGCAATGCCGCCCGCACCATGCTGTTCAACATCCATGACCTGACGTGGGACGAGGATCTGCTGCACGAACTGGGAGTACCGAGCGCCATCCTTCCCGAGGTGAAGCCGTCGTCGATGGTGTACGGTGAAACCGATCCCGACCTGTTGGGAGGAGCGATTCGGATCGCCGGCGACGCCGGGGATCAACAGGCCGCGACCTTCGGGCAGGCGTGTTACCGGGATGGGATGGTCAAGAACACGTACGGCACCGGCAACTTCATGCTGATGAATACCGGGGACACGCCGCGCGAGTCCAAAGCCGGGCTGCTCACCACGATCGCCTGGGGAATCGGCGACACGGTAGTGTACGCGCTGGAGGGCAGCATCTTCGTCACGGGAGCGGCGGTGCAGTGGTTGCGTGATGAACTGAAAGTCATCGGCACCGCCGCTGAAACCGAGGAATTGGCCCGGCTGGCGTCGGATACGGACAGCGTCTATCTCGTTCCCGCGTTCGTGGGGTTAGGCGCACCGTACTGGGACCCGTACGCACGCGGAGCGATTGTGGGACTGACCCGGGGAACCGGTCTCCCGCAGATCGCTCGAGCCACGCTGGCATCGGTGGCGTATCAATCACGTGACGTACTCGAGGCGATGCGGAGCGACTCGGGCCTCGAGATCGCCGAGATTCGGGTCGATGGAGGCATGGTCGTCAACGATGTCCTCATGCAGTTCCAGGCCGACATCACGAACACGAGAGTGCAGCGCCCCGTGATCCAGGAGACGACGGCCCTGGGTGCAGCCTACCTGGCGGGGCTGGCAGTCGGGTACTGGGACAGCCAGGAGGAGATCGAGCAAAAGTGGGACATGGATCGAGAATTCGTGCCTTCGATGGACGAGGCCGAGCGCGAAAAGTTGTACAAGGGCTGGAAACGAGCGGTTGAGCGGGCGCGTGGCTGGATCGAGTCGGAAGAAGGGGAACGCTAAGGTCGAGGAAGAGTGATGACTAGAATTGAGCCTCATGTATCAGACTGAGGTGGTCGTCATCGGCGGCGGCGCCACCGGGGCCGGGGCGCTCCGCGACGCGGCCTTGCGCGGCTTCAAGACTCTGCTGCTCGAGCGGAGCGACTTCGGGAGCGGTACGAGCGGTCGCTACCACGGCCTGCTGCACAGCGGCGGTCGCTACGCGGTCAAAGATCCGCTGTCGGCCCGGGAATGTATTGCCGAGAACATCATCCTGCGCCGGATCGCAGCCGCGTCGATCGAGGATACCGGTGGACTGTTTGTGACCACGCCGGACGATGACCCGGCATATGCCGATCGATTCGTGGCGGCGTGCCACGACACGGGCATCCCGCTCACGGAACTTTCGATAGCCGAAATGCTGGAGCGCGAGCCACGTTTGAATCCGGCCATCACGCGTGCGTTCGCCGTGCCGGACGCCTCGTGCGAACCCTGGGCCTTGATCGAGGGCAACATTCGATCCGCCCAGGCGTATGGCGGTGATGCCTGGCCGTATCACCAGGTCACCGCCTTTGAGCGCGAGAACAGCCGCATTACCGCGGTGCGAGTCAGGGACGTGCGATCCGGTGAGGAGCAGTCGATCGCCTGCGACTTCGTGATCAACGCGGCGGGCGCGTGGGCCGGCCAGATCGGGGAGCTGGCGGATGTCCCGATCAGGATGACTGCCGGTAAGGGTTCCATGATCGTGATGAACCATCGCGTCGTCAACACCGTGGTCAATCGCTGCCATCCGCCGGGAGACGGCGACATCCTGGTACCCGTCGGCTCCGTAGCCATCATCGGGACGACTTCGATCAACGTGCCCGATCCGGACGAGTATGAGGTCGAGCCGGCCGAAATCGACTCGGTGCTGCGAGAGGGAGAACTGTTGGTTCCCGGGCTAGGGACCATGCGCTCGCTGAGGGCGTATGCTGGTGTCCGTCCGCTCTACAGCGACGAGGCAGCGTCCCCTGCGGGACGAGACGTGACCCGAGCCTTCGCCGTGCTGGATCACAAGAGCCGGGATGGCCTGGACAATATGATTTCGATCGTCGGCGGGAAGCTGACGACCTACCGCCTGATGGCCGAGCATGGGGTCGACGCCATGTGCCGGAGTCTGCGGGTTGACCGCTCCTGCCGGACGGCCGACGAGCCGCTGCCCGGTTCCGAGAACGGTGTCCACTACTCCATCACGCAACGCCTATCGGCGATCGAAGCACGTGGTGGGGATGAGAATTCTCTGGTCTGCGAGTGCGAGTATGTCACGCGCGCACAGATTGAGCGCGTGGCGGAGGAACGGGGAACGCACGACCTAGGAGATATTCGGCGCGAGCTACGGCTGGGCATGGGACCGTGCCAGGGAGGGTTTTGCACCTACCGTGCGGCGGGGGTGCTGCACGATCTGAGCCACCTGCCCCCCGAAGAGACCAATGAAGCTCTCAGTCGCTTCCTGGAGGAGCGCTGGAAGGGGATCAAGCCGGTTCTGTGGGGCGATGACCTGCGCCAGATTCAGCTCGACGAGGAGATTTATGTCAATCTGCTGGGTGTCCAGCGATTGAATGACACGATCGAGCCCGCTGCTGTGGACTGGAGATGACCCGACGAGGCCGGCATTTTGAGGTCATGGTCATCGGTGCCGGGCTCTCTGGATTAGCAGCCGCGAGTTTCCTGGCGGACGAAGGTGTTCGGGTGGGCGTCATCGCCAAAGGAGGTGGCTTCCTGCACTTCACCTCCGGCTGCGTCGACGTGTTGGGACACATGTCTGACGGCGAGCCGGTTTCCGACGTGCCGGCCGCCATCGACGATTTGATCGCGCGGACTCCTTCACATCCATACGCGCTCAGCGGAAAAGCTCATCTGCTCGAGGGATTGCGCAGGTTCCAGGCGATGATGACAGATGCGGGAAATCCTTTCGCAGGAGACGCTCAGTCCAACCTGACTCTTCCGACTGCCATTGGCTCGACGCGTACCACCTGCCTGGCGCCGACCACCATGGCGGCCGGCAGCATGGATGAATCGTCTCCCATGCTGATCGTGGGTTTCCGAGGATTTCGAGACTTCTATCCGCCGTATCTCGCCGCCAATCTGAGACGGCACAGCTCCTTTCCCGTGCGCCACCTGTATCTCGACCTACCCCGTTTCCAGCACAGGCATCATCTCCTCTCACTCGATGTGGCCCGACAGTTGGACGATCCGGCGACCCGCGAGGAAATCGCTCGCTGCGTGAAGGCTAACCTGGGCGACGCTGGTCGGGTGGGCTTTCCCGCGGTCTTGGGTCTCGACCACCACGATGATTGTTTTCGCGACCTGGCGAAACGGATCGGCCGCCCGGTCTTCGAGATTCCCACGCTTCCGCCGTCGGTGCCAGGCATCAGGATCGACCGGGCGTTGCGACAGAGTCTTATGAAGCGAGGGGCGAGGGTGGAGATCGGTTTCTGGGTGCAGGGACGATTGGATGGAAACCGAGCCGGCGAGATCGCGGTCGACTCGGCGGGAGGAGCCACCACATACACCGCGGATGCCTTCATTCTGGCCACCGGCGGGACTGGAGGGGGCGGAATCATGGCACGCCAGGACGGTTCATTACATGAGTCCGTGTTCGGACTGCCGATGCAGGGTCCGGCGGATCGGTCATCCTGGTACCTTCCACGCTTTCTCGAACACGATCCACAGCCCATCAGCCTGACCGGCGTGTCGGTGAACGAGCACCTGCAGCCGTTCGTGGACTCCGGCGGCGCGCTTGAAAACGTTTTTGTCACGGCCTCGAATCTGCCGCACTGGGATCCCGTGCACGAGGGATCGGGCGAGGGTGTCG
>DAINCT010000036.1:0-14055 GCA_036732245.1 Chloroflexota bacterium
GTTCCGTTGACCGGCAGGCGAACCATCAGAAGGAGTCCGGCTGCCATGATCAGGAGGCCGGCCGCCAGCAGCCATTTGACTCCGGCGCGATTGACCAGCACCGCGCCCACGCCTGAGGCCACCATGATGCCCACCGTGAAGGGGAGATATGCGAAGCCGGCTTGCAGGGGACTGAAGTGCAAGACCTGCTGCATGTAAAGCGTCAGGAAGAAGAAGATGGCGAAGAGCGACAGACCGACTAGTAACGCCACCACATTTGCCCCGGACAGCGTCCGCGACCGAAAGATCCGGAGAGGGACGAGCGGATGAGCGGCGAAGCGTGCTTCAATTGCCAGGAAGCCCAGCAGCAAGACGCCGGCCCCAATCAGCTCGCCGATGGTACGCGCCGAGCCCCAGCCGTAGCGGTTGGTATTCACCAGGGCATAGACCAGCAAGATGAGCCCGCCCGTCACCGAAATCGCGCCCAGCGCATCGTATGAGCGCGACCGATCCTCATCCCGACTCTCGGCCAGCAGTCGTGGAGCGAGCAGCGCGGTCAGAATTCCGATGGGCACGTTGACAAAGAATACCCAGCGCCAGCCCGGCCCTTGAGACAGGATGCCGCCGAGAATGACGCCGGCTGCGATGCCGCCGCCTGCAACCGCGCCCCACACACCAAGCGCCCGATTGCGCTCAGACCCCTCAGGAAAGGTGACCGTCAGGATCGACAGGGCGGCGGGAGAGATGATCGCTCCTCCCAGTCCCTGCACGGCGCGCGCCACGATCAAGGTCGATGAGGACGGTGCGAAACCGCACGCCAGTGAAGCGAGCGTGAACAGCGCCAGCCCACCGATCAGGACGGCCCGACGACCCAGGAGATCCGCCGCTCGCCCTCCCAGCAACAGAAAGCCGGCAAACACCAGCGTGTAGGCATTGATCACCCACTGCAGATCCGTCTGCGAGAAGTGGAGGGCGTTCTTGATGGATGGAAGCGCCACGTTGACGATCGAGATGTCGATCACGACCATCAACTGCGCCAGGCAAACCAGTAACAGTGCTGCGGTCGTATTTAGCCGGGGAGCGTCCCCGGTAACTGGGGGTGAGTTATGCACGAAATCTACTTGAGCCACGAATGACAATCCTTCCTTCTTGGTTTTCCTGCGGGTGCGAACGATCCAGTTTCTCCTCGTGTCTGTGTCGCCGGTGTGAGGCCCTGTGCGGTTCGGCTAGGCCGCGTCCCCCAGCGCGGCGGGATCTGCCCGACGAGCGGCGTGCGCGCTGCGACCTCCGCGCAAGCCCGCGGCAAGTACCGCGGCGAGCAGGAGGACCCCTCCGCAGATGGCGAGCGATGGTCGAGCCGCATTGAGGAAGGCCTGGCCGAACACGTCATGGGAGAGGATCGCCAGATGCTGGGTCGTCGCCACGGACGCATGAGGCGATAACACCGCTCCCTGCCCTTGACCGACTCCGAAGTTCTGGGGATCGTGGCTCGCACGCTGGAAACCGGCCACAAACTGTCCGCGCCACGGGGCGGGTACCTGCGAAGCCAACCGTGTGGCCTGCCCGGGCAGCTCACTCGCCGCCCGATTTGCCAGAACCGAGCCAATCACCGCGGAACCGACCGCCTGTCCCACCTGGCGATTGGTGAACAGGAAACCCGACGCCGCTCCGGCGAGCGCCGGCTGCACATCGCGCATCGCCAGGGTGGTGAGTGGGGCAAAGACGAAGCCCATACCGACACCGGTCACGGCGAGGGGCAGCACCAGCTGCCAGGACGTATCCGAGAGGGACAACGCGTACGTTGTCAGCCCGATTCCCACGAATGCGCCGAGGAGCCCACCCAGCAGCGTGTACTTCCCGTTGATCCGATCGGAGAGGCGACCTGCGATCGGCCCGGCCACCATGATGCCGAGGGATGTGGGGATCAGGGTAAGACCGGTATGGATGGCGCTCATCCCCAGCACCGACTGCAAAAAGATACTGAGGACAATGAACATCGCGAAGGGGAAACTGATGATGCTTGCGACCAGGTTCGCCGCCGAGAAGTTGCGATCGCCGAAGAGCGAGAGCGGGAGTAGCGGATTCGCGGCTCGTGTTTCCCACCAGGCAAAGAGCACGAGAAGCAGCACGGCGTACACCAACACGCTATAGATGCTGAGGACACTCCAGCGGCTGGAGCCCAGTGAGAAAGCGCCAAATGAGGTCATCGGGCCCCAGGCATACTTCTGGCTCTCGACCAGGGCATAAATGAGCGCGAAGAGCCCTCCCGAGACCAGCACGACTCCCAATGGGTCAAGGCCGGGCGAACGAGCCGATCGAACCTCCGGCATCAGGAGGATGGCTGCCAGTACGGCGGCGATGCCGATCGGCACGTTCAGAAAGAAAATCGACTGCCAGCTGTAGTTCGTCACGAGCCAGCCACCGACCGTAGGTCCCACCACGACGGCCAGCCCGGCCACCGAACTCAAGATGCCGAAGGCCGCTCCCCGCCGCTCGGCCGGGAAGATGTTGGTGAGGACGGTGAGACTCTGGGGCGCCAGCAGCGCTGCCCCAATCCCCTGAAAGACTCGGAAGAGGATAAGCTGATTGGCATCCTGAGACAGGCCGCAGGCGGCGGACGTCACGGTGAAGAGGCCCAGCCCGAGGATAAAGAGGCGCTTGGGGCCGACAATATCGCCGAGTCGACCTGCTGTAATGAGAAGCACGGCAAAGACCAGAATGTATGCGTTGACGACCCAGAGAATCTGATCGAAGCCGGCATGGAGATCTCTTTCCATGGTTGGCAACGCGACGTTGACGATCGTGGTGTCCACCAGGATCACGAAATAACCCAACGTGAGCACCAGGAGCACGATCCAGTTATTCGTCTGGATACGCGGGGGCACAAGGCGGGGAGTGGTTTGAGTGTCAGAATTCTGCACGAAGCTGACTCCTTTCTGGCGACCTCTCTACTGGTGTCCACTCTACGGGTTTTGGCTGACACCTGTGTGTCAGTCTTTACACGTAAAGTGGAACAAATATTCCGATTCGCTCCTGTGTACAAGCGGAACCCGGACGGGGTGAGGCGCGAGAGAGGGCGCGCTCTGTGTCTACAGTACGCCGCCGCTGCGGATGGCACATCGGCTGAACAGGACACGCGGCCTCCGACAAATGGCCGATACGGCGCGCGCCGATGCCCGCGTACTATAGTCAAGACACAATGCAGTTTGGGTGCCGCCGGTCCTCCTTCGGTGCGCCTGGAAAGATGACCTGCCCGGTCGGCGGCACAGATGCTCGCGCCGGGTTGATGAGAGCGGCCCAGTACCGTGACGTGGGGGTGCCAGTCGATGACCACACAGTCCATGCGCGATCCCGCGCCACTCGACCAGCAAAATGACTTCTCCCTGGCCGTCTTCGGCGCCAAAGACGGCCTGTGGGACTGGGACATCCGTACCGACACCGTGGCCTTCTCGGCCCGCTGGAAAACGATGCTGGGCTACGACGAGGACGAGCTCGGCCCTCATTTCTCCGAATGGCAATCACGTGTCCATCCCGACGATCAGGACCGCGCTCTTGCCACGCTCGAGGCGTACCTCGCAGGCGAGACACCCTTCTACGAACTCGAACACCGTGTGCGCCACAAAGATGGTTCGTACCGCTGGGTTCTTGCCAGGGGAATGGCGCTCTGGGACGAGCAGGGAGAGCCGTACCGGCTGGCCGGTTCACATACGGACATCACCACACGGAAAGAAGCCGAGGAGCAGTTGCGAGCGAGTGAAGCGCTCTATCGTGCTCTGGTCAATACCTCGCCGGACTCCATCGTGGTGACCGATCTCGGCGGCCGGATTGTGATGGCAAACAGTCGGGCGGCTCAACTGTACGGCTACGGAACAACAGAGGAAATGATCGGGCTGGACGCGCTGCACATGATCGCTCCGGAGGAGCGGGAGCGCGCGGAACACGACCTTCATAGCGCTGCGAGGCAGGGATGCTTGCGGGATCGAGAATACACTCACCTGCGCCGGGATGGGACCAGGTTCCCGGCCGAGGCGAGCGCCGCGCTCATCACCGACACCGACGGGCAGTCGCGGGCGCTTATATCCGTCACACGGGATGTCTCCGAGCGAAAGCATGCCGAGAAACGGCTACGCGAGCGGGACGAGCAGTACCGCAGTATCTTTGAGGCGACCAGCGACGGCATCATCATCAACGATCTGGATGGCGTCGTGGTCGAGGCCAACCCGGCCGCCTGTGCCATGCACGGCTATACGCGCGAAGAATTCATCGGTCTGCACCGCACAGCCTATGTCCACCCGGACTACCACGACGCCCTTCCGGGGTACATCGAGACGATCGCGGCGAACGGCTCGGTCCACGCCCGCGGTGTCAACACGCGGAAAGACGGATGCTCGTTCCCCGTCGAGATCCATGGCTCCGAATTCGTGTATTGGGGCAAGCCGCGGATTCTGGCCCTGGTACGGGATGTCACGGAACAGGTGCAGGCTCAAGACCTACTGGAGAAGCGCGTGATGGAACGCACGCGAGAGCTCTTCACCTTGTTGGAGGTCTCGCGTCAGGTTGCTTCGACCTTGCGCATTGAACCGTTGATCAGCGTGATCCTCGAACAACTCAAGGGAGTGGTTGACTACGAAGGGGGAAGCCTCCTGAAGCGCAGCGGCGAGGACCTGGTGATCGTCGAATATCAGGGACCGAACTCCCGCGAAGAGGTCGTCGGCCTGCGCTTCCCGCTGTCGCGCATTGAACCAATTTGGGAGCTGGCACAACAGGGTCAGCCGATCATGATTTGCGATGTGCGAGGAGACAGTCTCCTGGCGCGGACGTTTTACGAAGCTGCAGGGCCACTCATGGATGGAATCTGGAAGTACGTTCGTTCCTGGATGGGCGTTCCTCTCGTGCAAAAGGGCAAGACGATCGGGCTCCTGAGTCTCTCTATCGATGTGCCGAACTTCTACTCGGATCAGCAGGCGCATCTGGCACTGGCTTTCGCCAGTCAGGCCGCGGCGGCCATGGAGAATGCACGCCTCTACGCGCAGGCCCAGGACGCAGCGGTGCTGGAGGAACGAGCACGCTTGGCCCGAGAGCTGCACGATTCTGTGACCCAGTCATTGTTCTCCATGACCATGCATGCGGAAGCAGCCAAAGTCTCGCTGGAGCGCGAGAGCGAGTGGGTGAATGTCCCCGCCGGCGCACGGGCGTTGCGCAATCTGCGGCAGCTCGCCGAACTGACCGAGGGCGCACTGGCTGAAATGCGGGCGCTCATCTTCGAACTGCGGCCAGGAGCGCTGCAGGAGGAAGGTCTCGGTGCTGCTCTGCAAAATCACGCGGGGGCGCTGAGTGCACGCGAGGGACTACCGATCGAGGTGCAGGTGCCCGACGTACGAGTTCAGGCGGAGCCATCCATCGAAGAGCACCTCTATCGCTTTGCGCAGGAGGCGCTGCATAACGTGGTCAAGCACGCCGGTGCCAGCCATGCTGTGGTGCGTCTGAGGGCGGAAGAGAACGGCAGGCTGGTCCTGGAGATCGAAGACGACGGGACAGGGTTCGACCCCGCCCGCGTCCCGGCCGGACATCTCGGGCTGCGAACCATGGCCGATCGCGTGGAGCAGATCGGAGGAACCACGGAGATTCAAAGCGTGCCGCTGCAAGGCACGCTGGTGCGCGCCGTGACCTCCGCGGCGTCATGAGCGGATCTGAGCAAACCGGTAACGGTAAACGTGACTCATGATGGCTGAGGCACCGCCCATTCAAGTGCTCCTGGTGGACGACCACTCGGTGGTCCGGCGCGGCATCGAGGCGTATCTCGAGGTGGTCGACGATATCGAGATGCTGGGCCAGGCAGCCACCGGTCAGGAGGCTCTGGATCGCATCGCCCAGTTCGAAGCGGCAGGACAGCCGCCGGATGTGGTTCTGATGGATATCATCATGCCGGAAATGGATGGGATCGCCGCGACCGCGGCCATCAAGCATCGCTGGCCTCAGATCGAGGTGGTCGCCCTGACCAGCTTCATCGAGGAGGACAAGATACACGGCGCGCTGCGGGCCGGCGCCATCGGCTACCTCCTGAAAGACGCGGCTGCAGCCGAGGTTGCGGCAGCCATCCGAGCAGCGTTTGAGGGTCAGATGCGTCTCGACCCGGCGGTCGCTCGGCGCCTGGCGGAATCGCTGCGGGCGCCCAGGCAACCTGCGCTCGTCGAGCCGCTGACCGAACGGGAGCGCGAGGTGCTGAGACTGGTGGCTCAGGGTAAGGCCAACAAGGAGATCGCTCGAGAGTTGGGGATTGGCGACCGGACTGTGCGCACGCACGTCACGAGCATCCTGGGGAAGCTGGGCCTGGTGTCCCGCACGCAGGCTGCGATCTATGCGGTGCGCGAAGGTCTGGTTAATGAGCCCGGCCGGGCACTTAGCTAGGGCATCAACCGTCCTCGGAGGACAGCGTATGGCGACCTATGTTCTCATTCACGGAGCCGGCTCGGACTCCTGGTACTGGCATCTGGTCGTTCCCGCCCTTCGGGAGCGGGGTCACGACGTGGTGGCTCCCGATCTGCCGTGCGACGATGATCGGGCCGGCCTGATAGAGTACGCCGATTCTGTGATCGACGCCATCGGGAATCGCCGCAATTTGATCCTCGTGGCCCAGTCGATGGCTGGGTTCACAGCGCCAATCGTGTGTGATCGAGTACCGGTAGATCTCCTGATCATGGTCGCAGCCATGATTCCGCGCCCTCACGAGTCGCCCGGAGAATGGTGGGATAACACCGGATACACAGAGGCTAAACGCGAGAGCGATGAACGGCTTGGACTGTCGGCCGATGGGACCTTCGACGTGTGGAACACCTTTTTCCATGACGTCCCGCCAGATGTGACCGCTGAGGCAATGGCGAGAGGTGGACGTGGCCAGTCCGGCACCCCATTCATCAAACCCTGGCCGCTGGCCGGTTGGCCGGACGTGCCCACCGAGTTTCTGCTGTGCCGTGACGATCGCTTCTTCCCGGCCGATTTCATGCGACGCGTGGTCAGGGAGCGCCTACATACCACTCCCGATGAGATGGACAGCGGACACCTGCCCGCGCTCGCTCACCCGGTCGAACTGGTGGAACGTCTGGAGCGGTATCGCGAAGCACGGCTCGGCAAGTCTGTTGGCTAGACCGTTTCCGCGCATATTGACGCAGTCGTAGGCCGGTCGCTCTCCAGCAAAATATCCCCCAGGTCTGTTGACACACGCGCAAACCGTCGTAGGAGTAGGCCCCTGCGCCTGCCTGCCCGTGGCGCGCCATCGCGGATTTAGACCGGCCACATCCTGCGCGGAGACGTACCATCGGCCTGTTCTGGACCGATCTCTTCCCATGTCCTATAGTCGATTCAGCAGATGGGAGGCGGTCGTCATGCCACCGGAGACTCGATATGCGAAGAGCGGAGAGGTCAATATCGCCTATCAGGTGATGGGCGACGGACCGATTGATCTGGTCTACGTCCCTGGTTGGGTCTCGCATCTCGAGTACGCCTGGGAGGAACCCGGTCTCGCCCGCTTTCTCAAACGTCTCGCATCGTTTGCGCGCCTGATTATGTTCGACAAACGTGGCACGGGACTTTCGGACCGGGTCGCGGAGTTGCCGACCCTGGAGCAGCGTATGGACGATGTACGAGCGGTTATGGATGCAGTAGGGTCCGAGCGGGCAACGCTACTCGGCACCTCCGAGGGAGGACCCATGTGCATCCTCTTCGCGGCAACCTACCCGGACCGGACCAGCGCACTCATTATGATTGGCTGTTATGCCCGACGGCTCTGGGCGCCTGACTACCCCTGGGGCGCTACCGATGAGGAGATGACGAGCTTTCTGGGACAGATCGAGCGCGGCTGGGGTGGACCGGTGGCGCTGTCGAAACGGGCCCCCAGCCTGGCCACAGATGAGTGGTTCCGTGGCTGGTGGGCCACGTACTTGCGAATGAGTGCAAGCCCTGGAGCAGCACTGGTCTTGACCAGGATGAATTCTGAGATCGACATCCGCCACATCTTGCCCGCCGTCCACGTGCCGACCCTGATCATGCACCGCACGGACGACATGGCGATTCCAGTTGAGGGAAGCAGATACATGGCAGGCCTCATCCCTGACGCCCGGTATGTCGAACTGCCGGGTGGCGACCATCTCGTGTTTGTGGGGAACCAAGACGAGATGCTCGACGAGGTCGAGGAATTCCTGACCGGGATGCGACACGGTGGAGATCTCGACACGATCCTGGCAACTGTGCTCTTCACAGACATCGTGGCATCGACCGAGCGAGCAACGGAGCTCGGGGACCGACGATGGCGAGAGCTGCTCGAAGCGCATTATGCGCTGGTGCGCGGAGAATTCCGTCGCTTCCGTGGAAGGGAAGTCAACACGACCGGGGATGGCTTCCTCGCCACCTTCGACGGCCCTGCCCGAGCCATACGGTGTGCCATCGCCATCTCGTCCGCCGTTCAGCGGCTCGGTCTTCAGATCAGGGCCGGAGTGCACACGGGCGAATGTCAGATAGTCGAAGGTCAGGTGGGGGGCATTGCTGTCCACACCGGGGCTCGGATAATGGCGCTCGCCGGTGCAGGAGAAGTGCTGGTTTCGAGCACGGTCAAAGACCTGGTTGCCGGATCAGGCCTCCAGTTCGAAGATCGTGGTATGCATACCCTGAAGGGCGTGCGGGATGAATGGCGCCTCTTTCGGGTCGTTCAGTCTGCAGAATCACCCGTACTCGCCGATCCGGTGGATGCGGCGCAGGTCTGAGAATCCAGCTTCGTCTCTGATCGCTTTCACACGTGCGCGCGGACCCAGACGAGAGCGCCGCGAACGCAGGACGCCGATCATATCCCGGCAACCACGGCCTCGAGCATGCCAATGTGCTTCTCCCACCCCTGGCGATGAAGCTCGACCCAGTCCGGCGGGAGACCAGTGTGCGTGAGTCGCAGCAGCGTCCCGGTACCATGCGGCAAGAGCTCAATCTCGACCGTCGGCGAGCCGGGAGGGATTCTGCGCTCGGGCATCTCCCATCCCCAGGTGAACTTCAAGCGCCGGTTGGGCACGATCTCCAGGAACCGGCCCACGGCAAGGCCGATGACACTGGAGTGATCTGGCAAACTCAGAGTTTTCCACCCCATTGGGTGGGCACCGAAATTCGGATTGAACTGTCTGACAACCCCGATGCGCCGGGAACCCGCGTCCTCTTTACCCACGCCGGTTTCAAGGAAGCAGACGCAGGCATGGCCCCGGCTGCCTACACCTGGGGACAAACCCTGGCCCGGCTCAAGGGCTACACCGAAACCGGCGAGAGCCAACCCTACTTCGTACGCTGAGCGGTCGTCGCTCTCTCACCATCTCGGATCGCTGCACCGTGGCACCGGGCGGCGGCACACTACTCCGCTCCGCTCCGCGGTGCCGCCCTACCAGGTTTCCGCCCCTTACGTTGACGTCTATACGGCAAGCCCATGCGCCTCCCCTCTGGAGCACCGGGACGCAGAGGCGGGTCGCCACAGCGGGCGCCGGCGCAGCCTACGCCGTCAATTGGCGGCGTCCATGCCGCCATCTTCCCGTGGTGCATCTGCTCTCGCGCCGAAGGTGACGCTGGGCGTACTGTCGTCGGGGCGCGTGATGGGTAGCCGTACGGTGAACATCGTGTCACCCGGGGTGGAGCGCAGCGTGATGTCGCCGTAGTGCTGTGTTACGACGATGCGGTAGACGATGTCGAGTCCCAATCCGCTCCCCGCACCCACCTCCTTGGTCGTGAAGAATGGCTCGAAAACTCGCGACTGTATCTCCGGCGGTATGCCGTGGCCGTCGTCGCCGATCTCGATTACGACATCCTCGCCACCGAGCCTCGTCAGCAGACGCAGTTGGCCGTCGGCGTCCATGGCGTCGACAGCGTTGTCGATCAGATGGGTCCAGACCTGATTGAGATCGCTGCCCGAGGCGCAGATGCGGGGCAGCGAGCGGTCGAAGTCGCGTGCGACTGTTATTCCCGCCCGGAGCTTGTGACCGAGCATGGTCAGAGTGCTCTCCAGACCCTCGTGCACGTCGACCTCCTGCAGCGGAGCCTGATCCATATACGAGTACGATTTGATCGCATCTACCAACTCGGAGACGCGCATCGTACTGCGCTCGACCTGGTCCACCAGAGCACCAGCTGCCGCCGTCACGGTGATGACGCGCAGCACGCCAGGTAGTGCCTCCGGAGGAACGCGCTGGGCCACCGTCTCGAGCCAGGCGGCGTCGACCCCGGCGTCCACCAGCGTTCCGGGCGCATCGTAGCTCTCTGGAATACCACGATCGTCGAGCCAGGCAGCTATGCTCTCCTCACGGTCGCTGCGTGCCAGCGGGTCAAGCGGCTCCGCTATCGCGCTGCGTGTCGCTACCTGGTGTAACAGACCTTTCAGCCCGTCCGTGAGTGCCGTGGCTTCGTCCGGTGATCGTCCGGCCGTAGCCAGCAGCAACGCGGCGTCTTGCCCGTCGCTCAGCACTCTTCGTAACTCAGCCGCCGCACTGCGGGCGGCCGAGGCCGGATTGTTAAGTTCATGTGCGAGCCCCGCCGATAGCTTCCCGAGTGCTATCATCTTGTCCTGCTGGCGCGTTTGCATCATGAGACCCTGGACACCGTCGTAGATGCCGGTGATGAGATGGCTGGCGATGGGATAACCACTAACGAGCATGTGCTGGACGGCCGCGCTCGGAATGCGCAGCAGCCGGCTCGGACGCGTCGCCTGTACATCCAGGGCGATGCGGTGGTCAAAGACAGGCAACCAGCCGGCCCATACTCCCGGCGTGGAGGATGTTGCCATGGCTACATCACGTCCGGCGACGGTACGGCTGAGCCGCCACTCACCGGACAAAAGCACCCATAACGCATCGGGCGGCTGCTGCTCGGTGAAGGCGTACGCGCCCGGCTCCAGCGCCTCAACCGTCGAATGCGCGACGAGCCAGTAGAGTTGCTCCTCCGAGAACGGCTCGAACAGGAACGTCGTACGCAGCTCCGCGATCAACTCTTCCATAGTGGTCCTCCCCGACACTCTCTCGCCAGTCCGGTGCCTGTCTCGCTCCATGCACCCAACCCTACCATCGAAGAGAATGGACAGGAGCATGTCACCAATCTAATCAGGGACCCATGCCTCACGTCTAGGAGGGTTAGGCGAATGACAGTGACAGCGGCACTCTCTGCTCGATTCACGCACTGGCTGCCAAACGATCCCGGGTTATTCAGCTTACGCCGAGCGGTCCGAGCCGCCCTCGTCATTCCAGCGGCCTTCGCCTTCGCCAAGACCGTTATTGGGGATGTGCAGGTTACCACCTTCGTCTCCTTCGGTTGTTTCGCGCTCCTTGTCATGGCCAATTTTGGCGGGCCCCAGCGTCCACGCGCCGCCGCCTACGTGACTACCGTCCTGGTTGGAGCCGTGCTGGTGATTCTGGGCACGCTTGCCTCGTCCGTCGTCTGGATAGCGGTCCTGGGCATGCTTCTGGTCGGCTTCTGGATCCAGTTCGTCGGTGTGTTCGGAAGCTACGTTGCAGCGGCCCAGACCGCGCTCCTCCTCTCCTTCGTACTGGCCGTATCCGTTCCGGCGCCGGCGAGTGCGGTAGGTCCTCGACTTGCCGGCTGGCTGATCGCCGGCATCGTTGCCACCCTGTCGGGCGTCTTCTTCTGGGCACAGTTTGAGCGTCTACACCTGCGAACTAAAGCGGCCGAGGCATGTCGCGCCCTTGCCAGGTTGATCAATGCCCAGCGTCACATGCCGGGGACGAGCGACCGCGCCCGCGATGAGAAGGCGGCACGGGACGCGGTCGAGGCAGTGCGGCGTCAGTACTCGTCCACCCCGAAACGGCCGGCGGGTCCCACCCGCCGCGATCGCGCATTCGTCGAGCTCCTGACCGAACTGGAGCGAACTCTGGACTTCGCGACCCGCTCCTTCAGTCTCCAGAGCGAGCCGGTCCATCCCTGCCTGGGAGAAGGCAGTCGCCTGGCTGCCACGGTCGAGCGTACCCTCGAGGCTAGCGCCGACGTGCTGACCGGTGGGTCACCACCGGAACTTTCCGTGCTCGATACAGCCCGGTTAGCCCACCGTCAGGCCCTCGACCACTGGGCGGAAGAAGCACTGCGCGCCGGCATCGCGCCCGAGGAGGTCCTGGCCGGTCTCGACGCGGATCACTGGCTCCGGGTGATCTCCTATCTTGCGCTGGTCATTGGAACCAATGCGGTCATCGCGTCCGGTGGAGAGGTTGAAGACGGCATCTCCCTTCCAGCCGGGACTCCACGGCCGGGCAGGACCAGACCAGTCATCCGAATTGTTCGCACAATCCGAGCGCACCTGGCGCTCACCTCCGGCGTGCTCCATCAGAGCCTGCGTGTCGGCATCGGGCTGGCGCTGGCCGTGCTCCTGGCCCGGGAGCTGCAGCTCCAGCACGCCTTCTGGGTCGTGCTGGGGACCCTCTCGGTTCTCCGGTCCAATGCCTTCGGGACGGGGCGGACGACCGTGGAGGCTCTGGTGGGCACGACCATTGGCTTCGCCGTAGCCGCGCTCTTCACGCTCGTGGTCGGTGCGACGTCCCCGCTCCTGTGGGTGGCTCTGCCGATCGCCGTGTTTCTGGCAACGTACGCGAGTAGTACGATCAGCTTCCTGGTAGGGCAGGCAGCGTTCACCGTGCTCGTGATCATTCTCTTCAACCTGATCGCGCCCGTGGGGTGGCGCGTAGGCCTGGTGCGCATCGAGGACATCGCAGTGGGTGTCGGGGTGAGCGTTGTCACCGGACTCCTCCTGTGGCCGCGAGGAGCGCGCGGCGAGCTCGCCACTGCCATTGCAGGACTGTACCGGGCAGTCGCATCCTTCCTGGCCCCCTCTTTCGATCGCGTTCTCGCATCCGGCTCGCCTGAGGATGTCAGCGCGGGAAGGCGCCTGGCCACGCAGGCCCGGGAACGTGCCGACGATGCGTTCGGCCGTTATCTGATCGAGCGCGGCACGAAACCGTTAGATCCCCAGGCGGCCGCCGTCCTGGTCGCTGCCGGGACAAATGCCATCATTGTCGGCGACCTACTCGATCTGATTGCGGACATGGGCTATCACGTGCAGGATACCTCTGATGGGGTGACCGCGCTTCGTGCCCAGGCGCAGCTCATGCTTGCCGGCTTCGTGCGGCTGGCCGACCAACTCGACGGCAGGACCAGTGCCCTTCTCTCAGGCACTGGGGTGTCGGACGACGCCCTGCGTGCAGCGGCCCTGTCTTCCCTGCAGCGCTGGCGGGATAGTCCAGGAATAGGCGACTCTGCAGTGGCGGCGGTCATCGCCGGCGAGTGGATACAGCAACTGGGCGAACTCGCGTCCGATCTGGAGGCCCCGGTTTCCAGGGCAGTCGAGGGGGCCCGGGTGCCGTGGTGGCGCTGACGGTGTCACTGAGTGCGAACGGTGGAACACCGGGATTTCATCGACGACCGACTCGCAGCCAACGCCGACTAACCGGTCCAATCGAACTCGTATGGGCCCCAGAGTTGACGTTCTTGCTCGCCGGCAGTCGGTAGCCGGCAGGGAGGGCGCGGAATGAGCAAAGACGTGGTGCGAACTGGCTACGACGCAATCGCGGCCCAGTACCTGGCCGCACGGCGGGTGAATGCAGATCAGCTCTCTCTGCTCCAGAACCTGATCGACCGTCTGCCGGAAGGAGCATCAGTGCTGGATGCAGGATGTGGTGCGGGCATCCCGGTGACTCGTTGGCTGAGCGAGAGCTTCATCGTGACTGGAGTAGACATTTCCGAGGAGCAAATTCGTCTAGCTCGGGCGTCGATTCCTCAGGCGACATTCCTCTGCCAGGACATTACCAACCTCCGGTTTGCGGCCGGGGCGTTCGATGCCATCTGCTCCCTCTACGCCGTGATCCACATCCCCCGCGATGAGCACCGGCCGCTGTTGCAAAGCTTCCATCGCTTGCTCAAACCCGGCGGCCTCCTGCTGCTCTGCATGGGAGCCGTCGACTGGCCGGGTGCCGTCGAGGAGTTCTTCGGCGCGCCGATGTACTGGAGCCACTACGATGCCGAGACGAATCGGCGGATGACGGAGGAGGTGGGCTTCGAGGT
>DAINCT010000036.1:14065-16440 GCA_036732245.1 Chloroflexota bacterium
GGTCGAGCGCGGGATGGCGCGCGATCGGCGCGACGCCGATGGCGGCCCGCCACTGGTTGATGCGGGCGAGGGCCGCATTCCGGTGGGCTTCGAGGTCGTCCGCTCCCAACTCGTCCCCGACAGCCTTGATCCCGAGATTGATAGCAGGCACCTGTTCCTGTTAGCCCAGAAGCGGGAGTCGAGAGCCCGGTGAGCCTACTGGAGCCATCTGCGGACAACAGAGAGATGAGCCGGGAAATCACCCGCCATGTGTTTCGAGATCGGGCGCCGGCGATGAGAGACCAGCGCAGCAATGGGCTCGAGGCAACTCATAAGGTCGCAAGGTGGAACCTGCTGGTGGTGGCCTTCGCCTGATGAAGGCTTCCTCCTCGTCGCGGCCTGCAATCACCTGATAACAACTCGGTAATACTCTCGCAAACCTCTCTCGCTACTGTCGGTGCAGGAGTCATTTATGGTTTTTGATGTAGGACAGGATCGGTGGCACGTTTTGCTTCAACCACGCGTCAGCCGTCGCAACTCGCCTGCCACGAACCGTCTCAAATGTTGCAGCGTTGTTATCCGCCCGTTGCCGGTGTGTTAGCAATCGCGCGATTTTCGTCCTTTACCCCTCCAGGCGCAAAATGCCCCTGTTGAGTGCAACTGTCACGGCCGCCTTCTATCTGGCCCTCACTCCCAGCGAAAGGTTCGGGAGCCGATCAGCAGTACCACCACCGCCCAGGCCACCAGGACAGGGATATCCATACCGGTGTCGCTCAGGCCGTGCCCTCTGGTCCAGATGGTCTGGAGCGCGTCGGCGAGGCGCTCCGAAGGGAGCAACGTTGCCACATTTTGCAGGGATTTCGGGAACTGGCTGAGCGGGACGAAGACACCTCCCAAAAAGGAGAGTGCGAGGTAGGCGAGATTGGCCACGGCCACCGACGACTCCGCCTTGACCGTTCCGCCCAGGACGATTCCCATCACGGCAAACGACGCGACGCCAATGAGCAGAACCAGGATCGCCGCGAGCCAATTGCCGCGCAGGTGCGCTCCGTACACCAGGGTACCGACTAGAACCAGCACCACGACGACCGCCCCGATCAGCATTGAGCCGGCCAGGACCTTGGCCACGATCATCATCCAACGAGGGAGAGGCGTCCCGCCCAATCGTTTCAAAATATGGGTTTGCCGCTCAGTGGCCAGATTGGTGCAGACGGTTCCGAGCGCGACTGCCATGGTGGCAAACACGGCGTAGCCCGGTACCAGGTAGCTGATGTATGAGATGCCGTGCAGTTTCTGACTGCCATAGAGTGCACCAAAGAAGGCGAGAAACATTACCGGGAGCAGGAGCGAGAAAAATACCGTCTCCCGCCGGCGCAGCCAGAGCTTGATTTCCAGTATCGATTGCTTGACCAGCATCGTCATCAATCCCGGACCTCCTCGCCCGTGAGTTGCAGAAAGACCTCTTCCAGGGTGGCTCCGGTGACCTGCATATGTTCGACGGTCACGTTCGCATCGCGACGCCATTGGGCCAGAGCTGCCACGCTATCCAGGGCGTTGGTGGTGGTCATCGTGTACGTCCCGGGTCGATCCTCACGCACACCCGTGACGAACGGCAGTTCCTGCAAGCCGGTCAGGTCGAGCCCCTCCTGGCTGATGAAGGAGATAATTTCACCTGCTGAGGAGCGGGTCAGTTCTTCCGGCGTGCCGAAGGCGATCAGCTTGCCGTGGTCCACGATGGCGACGTGGTCGGCGAGTCGCTGTGCCTCCTCCATGTAGTGAGTGGTGAGGAGGATCGTGACCCCGCTCGCCCGTAGACTGCTGATGATCTCCCAGGTCTGGAGGCGAGCCTGCGGGTCCATCGCGGCAGTCGGTTCATCGAGAAAGGCAACCTCCGGATTCCCGGCGAGCGCGAGTCCCAACGAGAGCCGCTGCTTCTGACCGCCGGACAACGTGTCGAAGTAGCTGGAGGCGTGGCTCGCCAGGCCGATGAGCTTCATCAGTTCATTTGGATCTCGTGGATTCCTGTAGTAGCTGCAGAAGACGTCCAGCGCCTCGTGGACCCGGATCTTCTCATACAGCGCCGTCTGTTGGAGCATCAGTCCCATGTGCTGTCTCATCTCTCGTCCCTGCGAGATCGGATCGTACCCCAAAACTTGCACCGTCCCGCCATCGGGCTTACGATACCCTTCCAGCATCTCGACAGTCGTGGTCTTCCCCGCGCCATTGGGACCCAGCAGGGCGAAGACCTCGCCGCGTTCGACCGCGAAAGTCAGCCCATCTACGGCTCGGATCTGCCCGTACGACTTCGCGAGGTCGTGCGCCACAATCGCATACTCTGTTGCTGCATGCGTCTGTTTTCGGTGTGCGACTGCTCCTTCATGCATCCGTCTCTCCCT
>DAINCT010000037.1:0-16384 GCA_036732245.1 Chloroflexota bacterium
GTCGCCGTGGTTGAGCCCGTGGCGGCGAGGGTCAGGCTGACCGCCGTACCCGCCGTCAGGTCACTGGTGTTCGCGGTGGTGTTTCTTGAGACGTGCGTATTCGCCGTCAGGCTGTCGGTAACGGACGTGCCGTTCTTCAGTTGCACCGTGATGCTGGTACTGGTCACCTGTGTGATGGTTCCTGTACTCCCATGACCGGCGCCGTGCGCCGAGGCGAGGGAAATGCCTCCGAGAGCGGTAACCAGCGGTATCCCGAACCATGCGGCTCGTAGTCGTCGATTCATGCTGATCCTTTCACTGCCATGATGCGTGAGAGAGCAGCAGCCCGTTCTATCCCCCACGATGCTGACTCTAGACCTGCAGGCTGAGAGACGTATGAAACTGTCTGAGACCTCATTCGTAAACGTCTTACCATTCGATGAACGAATGGTAAGGTCCTGAAATGCTCTACGGGACGCGACGCGTAAAGCGCCCAGAATAGCCGGTGAAACGCGGCCAATCGCGTGTGCCGTTGTGGTGTTTACGAGAGACGTGAGTTTGACGATCCGTCGGTCTGTACGTTCCAGGTTTGCAAGTGCCTTGCCCCGGTCGCTCCAGATGGTCGGCGTATATACGTGATGCTGCTGCTATCGCCTGGAATCCACGTCGGGTCGCTGTCGCTGTACGAGCGACCACTTGTCACCTGGCGTGCTTCGGTGCCATCGACGCCAATCACAAAGAGATGTGACAGGCCGCTCGCGTCCCGTTGGATGTACGCAAGTAAGCTTCCGTCGGGGGAGAGACTAAACCCGGTTATCGGCTGGAAGGAGTGCGTCAGGGCACGAGTGTGCGTGCCAACTCGCTCGCAGACATTCTTTACTCCACGCTCGCGGCAGGCCGTAAGGTTGTTCACATGGTGCACCCGGAACCAGAAATCTACCGGCGTCCGCAGGGGGCGGCCCTGATCGTCCACGACAGACCCCCGCAGCACCAGGTGGTATGTGACGTTCGGCTTCCAATCGCCGACCGGTTGCAGGTTGAGCGTGTTTCCATACCAGACACCCTGTCCCTGTGCTCCGGGCGAAACCTGGAGGGCTCGTTCCACGCTTGACTGATTCATGGTCTGACTAAAAGTGATCTGCGCGGTTCCTCCCGGCCAGTATTGGTCGGCATTCGCCGGGTACAACGCAATCACTCGCGGATGCGGCCCATCGCCTCGCACCACGATGGCCCCCGCGACCACGACGCAGGCGACGCAATACAGTACGACGCCGAGATAGAAGCCTCGCACACTCGACTGCGCGAAGAACGCCCTACGGTGAAAGATACGGGCTCGAGGGAACCTGCGCGGGGCCCACGTGCGCGTGCTGGATGATCGGATACTGCTCTCCACTCGGGTCGGTCCAGTAGTTCTGGCCGAACGCGCCGTTTACTTGAATCCACGCTCCTTGCGCGGGAAGTGGTTGAGAGGCTGGAAGCTGGACCGGGAACCCGAACATCGTCGCATCCACGACGCAGCAGGTCACCAGGTAGCGACCGAGAATGAAGCTGTGACCGGGAAGTCCCGATCCTCTGGAGACAAAGCCGACCAGGGCCACACTTTTCCCGGCCCACCAACTGGCATCAGGATGCCCCGCCAGCGCGCTTACCCAGTGCCCGAAAAGATCCCCTCCGCTACCGCTGGAGACATGTGAGGCCAGCGCGAGCGATCCCAACGATGACGACTGCGCACTGCTCGCCGAGAGGGGACGGGCCGGTACGGCGAGACCGAGCAGGACGACCATCAGGAACAGCAACGCCCGCCAGGACACGGAGTGGCCATCGTGGTGTGGTTGCCAGGCACTTCGTAAAGCCGCGATGCCCACGGCCGCAAAGAGGAATGCGCCGAACAGGACGATCCAAACGGTGCGGTCGTTGACGTAGTAGCCAAGCGTGCCAGTGAGCCAGAGCTTGGCAATCAGCACAGCGACCAGCAAGGGCGAGCAGGCAGAGAGGAGTCGCAAGGCGCGAGAGATGCTCACAGCAGGTGGTAATTCACGGCCAGGGCTGCGACCAGGATGGTACAGGTTGAGGCTGTCAGGAGTGGTACTACCACACCCGGGCGGAACAACCCAATCACGAGGGCTCCGCTTTTGAGGTTCAGCACCGGACTGATTAGTAAAAACGCCAGGATGGCGCCGGGCGCGAAGGTCGTCGAAAAGGCCAGTGCGACGAATGCGTCGACTGACGAACAGGTTGACAGCACGACGGCGATAACCATCATGATCACCACTGACAGCAATGGTCCCTGGCCCAACGACACGAGCTGGGTTCTCGGTAAGAACACCTGCAGTAACGACGCGACGAGCGCCGCGGCGACCAGATACACCATGAGGGACGTCAGTTCGTGCGCCGCGTGTTCCAATACCGCCCATACCCGCGGGCCGGAATGATCGTGGTAGTGGTCATGCGACTCCGCGGCAGGCCGAAGTGGCGGCTCATCCCTGGGCCACAGGAGAAAGAGTCCGCCGACGAGAACCGCGACCGCGACACCCAGAACCACTCGTAAGCCCAGGACCCGTAGGTCGTCGTGGAACGCCGTAAAGGTAGCGGCAACCGTGATGGGATTGATGACCGGGGCGGCGAGGAGGAAGCCAATCGCGGCGGGAAGCGGAAGGCCCTTCGACACCGAGCCCCGGGCGATGGGTACCGTGCTGCACTCGCAGAGCGGTGCGGCGGCCCCAAGCGCCACGCCGGCCACCAGACCAAGCGCTCCGTTGCGCGGAAAGTAGCGAGAGAGACGTTCCGGTGCGACGGCTACGTCGATCAGGCTCGAGATGAGCACGCCAAACAATAGAAACGGGCTCGCCTCGAGAAAGATCCCCATGAAGACGGTCAACAGGTTGGGAAGGTGCTGAAGCAGAGAGTCGAGGAACGAGGTCACTCTACCGGCAGCCCGCACACCGCCCGGTCAGTTCGAGGTGGTGGTCTTCGATGGCAAATCCGGCGGTGTTAGCGAGCCGGCTCAATTGTTCGTCCAGGCCACATCCCGCGACGCTTTCCACCCTGCCGCAGACCGAGCACGTCAGATGATGGTGATGACCACGAGGACAGACGGCATACCCGTGACAGCCTCCGGTATGAATGCGATGCAGCAGGCCGAGGTCGGCCAGGACGTCGACGGTTCGAAAGACAGTCGCCCGTCCCACTCCTTCGGCGCGCAAACCGTCGGCGAGCTCCTCGGCTGTAAACGACCCATGGTGCCCCAGAATGGCATGCACCACGGCCCGGCGGGGCTCGGTTCGACGGTAACCGGCGTCGGCCAACGTCTCTTCCCATTCCTGGCCGGTTACTCCAAAATCGGTCTGCACCTGAGATGTCATCTCACCATTGTATCGCTCCCCGGTTGGTGCCGTGCGACGATCAGACCCCCCGTGTTCCCGACCTCAATGGCCGGCTCAACTAGGCCGGCCATTGCAGGACCGAACGTATAATTCGGCGTCAACAGGTCAGCCCTGCCGAAGGAAATCGCGTGAAGAAGCCAATACTCGCGACCTGCTTGCTTGTTCCGCTCCTTGTAGCTATCACCACCAGTCGAGCCTTTGCCCATGCCAGTCTGTCTCACGCCAACATCAAGAACGGCGCGGTATTCTCTGTAAATGCGGCGCCAAAGGTCTTACAGACGTACTTCGCGGAAAATCTTGATCCCAACCTAAGTTGGGTCAACGTCTTCGAGGGCGTGGCAGATCACGGTCTGGTCAATGAGAAGACGAAATCAGCCGTGAACTTTAAGAACCCAAAGGAGATGACATTGCAGCTTCCGAGGTTGCGGCCAGGCAGCTATTACTTCGTGTGGTACACGCACTCAGAAGATGACGGTCACTACGCAGCCGGCGTCGTATACTTCCGCATCGTAAAATGAGGAGATCGATAGCCGGCCCGAGTCCCCATGGTCCTATCCACGCGTCGCGCAGGTCTGAAGTCCGCTGCTGGGAAAAAGATAGCGCCCGACCTAACCAGTAGGCGGGCGCTCTCCGTTGGCACGATGGGTTGCACCGTGCATCCTCCAACGAGGAAGTACGCTATAGGGCCGCTTCTCCATTGTCAAGACGATATTCGTTTCAATACCTGGGTGCCCTTACCGATGATTCGGCATCACGCAGGCTGTGACTCGCCTCACAGTCAACCGGAGGATCAGGTGGTAGGCACCGGGACATTGCCCTCGTCGTTCAGCTTCAATTACAGTCAAAGCTACATGGGTACCATTTACGAGACGATTGACGCGGACCTGACGGCATGGATCGAGAACCAGCACATGTTCTTTATTGCCACTGCCCCGGGATCGGATGGGCACGTCAACTGCTCGCCCAAGGGACTTGACACGTTCCGCATCCTCGGTCCACGCGCCATTGCGTACCTCGATCTCACGGGCAGCGGAGTCGAAACCATCGCGCACTTGCAGGAGAACGGCCGCATCGTCCTCATGTTCTGTGCGTTCCAGGGCCCGCCGAAGATCGTGCGACTGTATGGGCGGGGCAGTTCGGTCCCGGTCCGTCATCCCCGGTTCGCTGAGTTGATCGAACACTTTTCACCCCTGGAACCCTCAATCCTGGCGGCGGCCAGGTCGGTGATCTGTGTCGAGGTGGAACGCATCGCCGATTCATGCGGCCACGGAGTGCCGCTCATGCGGTACGAGGGTGATCGGTCGCAGATTCCAGCCTGGGCTGACAATCGGCTTCGGAAGCAGGGGCCGGATGCTTTGGTTCAGTATCAGGCCGAAAAGAACCTGACGAGCATCGATGGTCTTCCCGGGCTGGACACAACTCTCCTGGATATCTCTAATACACCAGTTGACCGCCCGTAACGTTGATGGTGGTGGACGTGATGTGTGATGCCAGGTCGGAGGCCAGGAACAGGACCGGGGCTGCGACTTCCTGCGGCGTCGTGAAGCGCTGACCAAGCGGCACCATTCGGCGCCATTCTTCGAGTTGCTGCTCAGGCACGCCTGCTACCAGCATTTGAGTGTCGACGAAGCCCGGAGCAATGGTATTAACCGTGATGTCATACGGCGCGAGCGTACGGGCCAATCCCCGACTCATGGATACGATACCTCCCTTACTCGCGGCGTACGCAATCGCACCCCCGAACCCACCGGTCCACCAGGACTGCGACGTGAAGTTGATAATTCGGCCGCCTTTCCCCTGTTCACGAAATAATCGGGCAGCGGTGCGATTGAGAAAGAAGGTTGCTTTAAGGTTCACATCGAGCTGGATATCCCAGTCTTCCTCCGTCACCGCGTCGATGTCGTATCGTCGGCGTAGCACTGCTGCGGTATGGACCAACACCGCAAACGAGCCGAAGGTCTCGAGGGCCCGTCTGAGCAGTGCTTCGTGCCCACTAAGATCAGACACGTCGGCGGCCGCCGCGAGGTGCCCCTCGTCGAGGGTTGCGATGACCTCGTCCACGGCGTCTTGACGAAGGTCAACAGCACATACCCGAGCGCCGGCGGCTGCGAATCCTTCAACGATCGCTCGACCGATGCCGCCTGCCGCTCCGGTGACCACCACGCCCTTACCGTCGAGGCCGGATCCGATGTCCCAACTCATACTGCCTCCTCCCGTGTGCCAATAACTTTTCTTATTCGGCGTCGACGCGGAGCACGGCGTACGGCGACAGCTCAAGCGCGAGGAGACCGTCGCGCACCGACCGCGACTCATGGAAGTTTCTGAATCGCTCCGGGTCGGTCATGGCGATCGGTGCCGTGTCCTCATCGAGGCGACGAATGCCCACCTCAGTCGGGATGAATGGTCCGATCTCAACCGACGTGAAGTGAGGCCGGAGGTTGGCGACGAGCAGATGGGTGCCGTCCCCCGTGCGAAGCGCAAGCGCTGTAATCGCGTCGACATCGTTCGACCTTGCCTCGAGTAGCTCGCCGTCTTTCCATCCCGCCACGTCGGCGAAAACATGGTAGAGGGGAAAGACGCTGCCCGGTATCGACGGGAAGAGGTCTGGCAAGGGCGAGCCTGCTTCTCGCTCGATTATTCCCTTCCATCCGGTGGTCTCGAAGTATGTGACCGACGCAGCGCCAATTTCCGCCAACGCCTTGATGCTGCCGACCGTCCAGGCCGCGCCAAACAGCGAAGCCTGTCGCACGTCGACGGTGGGAGGCAGACCGTCCTGCCGCGGAGGCCCTGCCGGGAAAGGGCCGGAGCGTCCGATGAACGTCACCGGGCTAACAAACACGGGCTTCCCTCCGGAGAAGTGACGGGTGCTGGCGACGGTCGCCGTCTGTCCCGCGAGATTCTCCATGATCGACGTGCTGTCACACGCGTGGACCTGGGGATTGAGTGAGTAGACCATGGCGTCCGTATCATCAGCCTGTGACCAGTCACGATTTAGTTCGGTGAAGAATTGGTCCGTGCCTCCGGCAAATACCGCTCCCGGTGCCGCGTCTCCCAGGCGTTCTCGGGCCATCCGCACGAGGCTGCCCGGAGTCATAGTACGGAAGGTGCTGAATCCTTCCGCCTCCTCCAACACGAGAATCTGCTTCACCTGGACATTAAGTCGGCTGAGAAGCGGAGCGAACCGACCCAACTCCGACCGAGCGTTGCCGCTCAGGAACAGTGCAATCTCGAGCCCGGCCCCTATGGCCTGGGACGTGGCAGCGCCACGCTCAAGTTCCTGCTCGTGGGCCGGGTCTTTGAGATGGAGGTCGACTCGGACATGGTCGAAGCGAAGCGCGCGTAGGAAGTCGGCTTCCCGTTTCGAGAGCGAGCCGCCGTCGGCCGTGAGTCCGACTCCGATAGGGGGAAGCTTCAGGCCCGTGGGAGAGCCCAACTCGATTCGCGCCTTCGACGCAGGCGAGGGAACCACGTCCGGGGTACGCACCACGGATACCGTAACCTTCTGGTGAATCCGCTGACCTGTCTCGACGTTGATGGGATAGGGGACGGAGAGCGGTGTACCGTACGACTTGAAGTTTGCATCGGTCCAGTTTCGATGATCCTGCATCTCGAACAGGTCTCCCTCGAAATCGAATCGCACGTCGACACCCCCTTTGGTCGACATCACGATCGAGTCGTACGCCGGGAACATGGCCGTCAGGGTACCGTGCACGACGCGTTGAGGGTCGATGTACTCGGGGATCGTCCCGCTGAGTTCGCCGTCGGGAGTATTTGCTCGAAAGGGTTGCCCAACCGACTCGGGCAGCGGGTGATGGACGTTGAATCCGATCTTGTTGTGACGGAAGCTCGCATGAGCGATGCCGTCCATGGCATAGCTGATTGTGCCGTCGCCAGTCCCGACGATCGTGGCCTTCCACTCGTAATCGATAGTCCCGTAAAGATGGCGGCCGCTGAATCCAATCTGAAAATCGCTGTCGTGGATGTGATACTCAAAATCCGAGTATTCCCCGGGAATGGTATTCCATGCATCGTCCCGTACGGCCATGTAGATCCGCTGAGCCAACTCGACGGCGCCCAGTCGGATGTGGCGTAGATCCGATCCCTCCAGTATGGCCGTAATGGGACCCGCTCGTAATTCGTGCGTCTCGGTCGGTGGCTCATCTCTCCCGTGCCACAGTACGTACCGCGCGAAGGTTTTCATGGCCCCTCCACTTACCTGCTTTACAGCCGATACCTTTCGACCACGCTCTCCTGGACCTCAACGCCCAGTCCCGGTTTCATGGGTACGTCGATCCAGCCCCCGTGCTGTTCGAACGGGGTAGTCACGAGCTCGTGTTGCATTGGATTCCGAATTGGCTTGAGTTCGAATACCAGGCAGCGTGGAGAGCTGGCGGAGAGCGCCAGACTGGCCGCGGTGATGATGGCGCTGCTCCAGGCGTGAGCGTTAAACCAGACGTCCGCCGACTCCACGTGCTCGATCGTCTTGCGTGTGCCGGTAATGCCTTCGGCCCGACCGGGATCGCATCCCACCACATCTACGATCCCCGTCTCGATGAGTTGCTTGAACGCCTCGGCAGTCCACTCTCGTTCCCCGGTGGCGATCAACGTCTTGATGTGAGGGCGTAACTTACGGAATCCTTCGATGTCGCTGGGCTCCAGCGGTTCCTCAATCCAGCGCAAGCCGTACTCCTCCAGCGCATTGGTCAGTTTGATCGCGTGTCCCAGATCCCACACAAGCGACTGTCCACGGTCGATCATGATGTCGCCGTGCGGGCCGACCGCCTCGCGCAAGAGGCGCATGAAGGTGACGTCGCGCTCGAAGTCGTAGCCCAGTCGGGCCTCACCGCGCTTGCCGAAGCCAATCTTGACGCCGCGGTAGCCCTCCTCGCGCACGTAGCGCCCGTGCCGCTCGGCCTCTTCCTCCAGGCTGGGACGAAATGCGTGCGTACTGGCAATGACGGGCAGGCGCTCTCGCACAGCGCCACCCAGCAACTGCACTAGCGGCTGACCCAGCAGTTTTCCTTTGAGATCCCACAGGGCAATGTCGATGGCGCTGATGGCAAAAGCCGCCATGCCACCGCGGTAGCTGTACCACCAGGTATGCTGCCGGAGCTTGCGCCAGATAGCAACGTTGTCGCACGGGTCACAGCCGATCACCAACGGCGCCAGACCCTCGATCAACATCTCTGTCGGTCGTGCTACCTCCGGAAATTGCGTGATCGACTCCCCCCAGCCCACCGTACCGTCGTCGGCTTCGATGCGACAGAAGGTGAGGTATCGGGTGTTGTTGTTGTCGTTGGGTTCCGGATACGACACCGACATGGGAGTTACACTGCGTACTTTCATGGCGCCTTCTCCTCCCTCCAGGGTCGTCCATCAGAGGGTGCTTGTTCTGAGGCAATCGTAACAATACCGACGGTTCTATAATCCGTGGGGCCTCTTCGTGGGTCACCAACTCGTGGCCGGAGCAGGGTGAGGGTTCGTAGATGAAAGAACGTGGGCTGCCCCTGGATCGCTACGATTACGTGATCGTCGGCGCGGGGTCGTCGGGCTGCGCGCTCGCCTACAAACTGTCCGCCAACCCCGACGTGACCGTGGCGCTGCTGGAGGCAGGCGGGCCCGACGAGCACCCAGATATTCACCATCCGCCGGTCTATTTTTCCCTCTGGGGGACGGAGGTTGACTGGGCGTATACCACCGTGCCACAGAAGAATACCGGCTATCGAATCCACCCCTGGCCGCGCGGCAAAGTACTGGGTGGAACCAGCAGTATCAACGGCATGGTCTTCCTGCGCGGTAGCCGACATGACTACGACGCGTGGGCATACGAGGGAAATGTCGGTTGGGACTATGCCGGCGTGCTGCCCTGCTTCCGTGATATGGAGACGTCCGGGCTGGGATCGTCTGAATACCACGGGACTTCAGGACCGCTCCACGTTGCCGTGCCGAGCGACCTGAATCCCATGTCTGAGGTCTTCATCGACGCCTGTGTCGAGGCGGGATTCCAACGCAACCAAGACTTTAACGGGGAAACTCTGGAGGGGGCCGGTTGGAACGAGCTCTCCATATACGAGGGCAAGCGCATGAGCGCGGCCCGCGCCTTCCTCGGGCCTGCTATGAGCCGCCCAAATCTGACCGTTATCACTGGCGCGTGGGCACACCGGTTGACGATCGAGCGACCTAACCGCGTCGTCGGCGTTCAATATGTCAGCGACGGATCCCCCGGCGAGATCAGTGCCGAGCGCGAAGTGATTCTCTCCTGCGGAGCTGTGGATTCACCCCGGCTGCTCATGCTGTCCGGGATCGGTCCGGCGGCCGAACTCGAGGATCTGGGCATCGAGGTGGTGGCGGATGTTCCTGGGGTGGGAAAAAACCTGCACGACCACCTACTGATCGGAGTCGTTTATGCCTCCACGAGGCCCAGCCCGCCGAATTACGCACACATCACTGAGAGCTGCCTCTTCGCAAAGTCGGATCCACGCCTTCTGAGCCCCGACATCGAGATCTCTTTCAACAAGGAGGCGCACTTCGCCGAAGGGTACGACGTGCCACCTGATTGCTTCACACTGATTCCCGGCATTGTCCGACCGCAGAGCCGTGGCTGGCTCCGGCTCTCATCCGCATCGCCGCTCGATCCCCCCATCATCAATCCGCGCTACCTTTCCGTGGAAGCCGATGTGGTGGGACTGCTGCGCGGCATCGAGATGTGTCGAGAAATCGGTATGACGAACGCGCTGAAACCCTGGCGCCGGCACGAGGTGGTTCCCGGTCCCACGGCGATAGATGAGAAAGCGCTGCGCCGGTATATCGCGGGAACAGTCAGCACGTGGTTTCATCCCGTCGGGAGCTGCAAGATGGGTATTGGAGAGGACGCCGTGGTCGACCCCCAGTTGCGCGTACGTGACATAACGGGTCTGCGGGTGGCAGACGCCTCGGTCATGCCGAAGATCGTCTCGGCCAACACCAACGGCGCCGCCATGATGATCGGCTGGAAAGCGGGAGAGATCATTTTGGGTGACGCCCGAGCATCGGCCGGAGGAGAGTCCGCTAAGGCCGCGGCTCACACCGCGGTTGGCGCGGCCGAATCCACCCGATAGACGGTTCCAGTCTCCGCCGACAGATACGCGCCCTCGACCAGGCAGTAGGTCTCTAGATTTTCCTGCGCGCTGTTCTCGGGCGTTGTCGCGGCACGCAAGCTTTCTATCCAGTGTGTCTGGATGCGGACCACGCTATCCTGCACGACATCCCAGAGCGGAATCGACCACGGGTACTGCGGAATCTCGACTTGCCCTCGGTCGACCACTCCCGAGCGATCGGAGACGGTGACGTGATAGTGGGGGCCGAGATCAAGGGCACCATTTTCGCCTTCCAGGTGCACGATGGTCTGCGGAAACAGGTCCTCAGCGCCTCGACCCGAATATGTCATGTCGACGACGCACGTCGCGTGCTCGAATTCGAGGAGGACGGTTGCCACGTCTTCACCCTTCAGACCTGGATAGACCTTAAGGGTGTGGCAGGCCAGCGCGCGTGGGAGCCCGAGAAAGAAACGTGCCACGTCAATCAGGTGCCCGCCCATGTCAGAGAGGACCAGACGAGACTGGTCCAGGAGATACGGTTGGTTCCTGAAAATGTCGTAGCCGGACCGCCATGAAACATGGCCATAGAACGGCCGGCCGATGGTTCCATCGTCCAGGTGGCGGCGGAGCGCGCGCATAGGCGCCTGCCACCGAAAGTTTTCGTGCACCATGAACGGTATCCCGGCGCGTCGCACGGTGTCGACGATCGCTTCGGCATCGTCCAGGTCCAGGGCGAGCGGTTTCTGGCAAATGGTAGGCAAGCGGTGCTCCACCGCCAGTGCGACGAGTTCACGGTGACTCGGCGGCGTGGTGGCAATATCCACGAAGTCCAATTGCGATTCATCGAGCATCGTCGCCGCGTCATCGAACCATCGCTCGACGTCGAAGTGCTCCGCCGCGGCACGGGCCTTTTCGGGATCGATGTCGCAGACCGCCGCCAGCTCAACGCCTGGAATGTATCGCCAGGCATGGAGCTGATTCTGTGCAAAGAAGCCGCATCCAATGACGCCCGCGCGGAGCGGTGCCTGTGGCTCGGTCATGACGAATCTCCTGCTCACCCGAACGACGAAGCCGGGATCGCTCGGCTGCCTGCTCTGATCATACGGCGTGCACGGTGATCTATCGGGGTGAGGGCTTGAGCACGCTGGTTCCCGGGGATACATACACCGAGTCGGAGCAGTCCACCACGACGCCTGCAAGCGCTCGCTCACATCTGCTCTCCGCCTCGCTATGATGATTGTGGCATCGAGCAAGGAGGGCTGGTCGCGTGAGAGCGCAGTTAACCCATTCGGAATTGGAAGGACTCTTCGTCCGCAAACTTATCTCGCGTGGCCAGTTCATCTCGGCGCTGTCTGCTATAGGTGTGACCGCTGCCGGCCTGGAGGCCCTCTTTGGCTCGGAGACCGGGGTCGAGGCGGATCGAGATCTGGCCACTTCGGTCAATGACCGCTACCTGGTGGTCATGGTAATGGATGGATTTCGGGCAGACTACGCGAGCCTGGCGCCGATGCACCATCTGCATGCTCTAATGGCCCGCGGAATGACGTACGACACGGCCTGGGTAGGACATCTGGAGGCCGAAACTCCCACCGGACATGCGACGATCGCCACCGGCGTCTATCCCCGTAAGCATGGTGTCGTCGGATTCGGTTGGCGCGACGTGGCAACTGGGGTCTTCAACTACATGCCGACGGATCTCCGCCAGATCAGAGCAGGTGGCCTGACTCAAACGATTGCCCGAGGAGGCGTCCAGAGCATCTCGGAGTTGATCCACCAACGAAGGCGCAGAGACGTCACCATCAGCTTGAGCGGTGAAAAGTACTACGCGTCGGCGAGTATGGGCGCGGGCGCCGATTATGTGCTCTACGGTAAGGACGACGCAAAGGGAATCTTCCGACCGGTGGTGGTCAGCCCAAGTGTGCCACCGCAGGGCAGCGGCTACGGGCAGGTTCACGGTCAGTCGGATTTCGGTTCCCAGGATCTCTTTGCTTCCGATTTGGCCGTTCAGTTCGTGCGGACGTTGCGCCCGCGGGCCCTGTTCGTGAATCTTCCGGACGTCGATATTGCCGGACACTACTTCGGAGGCATGATATCGCCGCATGACATGGTGCCCATCATCAAGGCCGCTGACTACGCAATTGGTCGCATCGTCGCCGAGTACGCACGTCTCGGACTGCTTGACAAAACAGTCTTCGTCGTAACCGCCGACCACGGCATGGCCGGAAACCGCCACATCGTTCCGATTCATCCGATGTATGCCGCGGTGGCTGCACATGCGCCTGGCGGATCGCTGGATGAGGAGTTTCGGGTGAGCATGGGTTCCGTCTGGTTGCGCCAGCTGACTGAAGATCGGGCCGTGGCGGCCGCTCTGGTCGCTAAACACTTTCCCGGGGTGGAGGGCGCGCTCTACAAGGTCGCTTCCGGGTCCGGCTGGGCTTTCACACCTGATCCATCGACTCGCAGCAGGTTAGGCCCGGCGCTGACCCAAGCTTACGTAAATCTCGCCAACACGGAAGCGTGTCCGTCCGGTCCTGAAGTGATCCTACCTTACGCGCAAGACACGATTGGCCTCACCTTGACGGGTAGAAAGCGCTGGGGCCAGCACGGCGGCTTCACGTGGGGAGTGCAACACATTCCTCTCACGATCGCCGGCCCTGACGTTCGCCACGGTAGCTCACACTTCCCGGCCAAACTGGTTGATGTTGCGCCGACAATCGAGCGCCTTCTGGGCCTGCCGATTCCTGCCGGGGTCGACGGCATTCCTCTGTTCGATGTCCTGGCCAATGGAACAACGGCCGAACGTGCCGCGCAGCGAGCGGCGGGAAATGCACGGCTCCCCGATGTCCAGGCTCTGCGCGCTCACGCATTGGCTCACGCTGTAACTGAATAGCAACGCTTACGTTTGTGGGCCCGGTCAATGGTCGACGACCCATCGCGTGAGTTGCACGCGCGACGAGAGACCGAGTTTGCGGAGGATCTTGCTCACGTGCGTGTCGACCGTTCGCTCCGCGATCGTGAGGGTGGCGGCGATCTGCCGATTCGTCAAACCTTGCGAGACGAGCAGCGCAACTTCGCGCTCCCGGCCACTCAAGTCGGACAAATATTTATCGGTTTGTGCGTTACCTGAATCGCGCGTGCGAGACGGTATCGGTTCATTCCGGGTCAACGCATATGTAACGGCTTCACGCGTGTCCATCGCAATGCCTTCACCCCATGCTTCCGTAAACATGTCGTCCCCCGCCGCCGACCGTAGTTCCGATAAAGCCAGATCGTAAATGTCGCGCTTGTCGGCATGCAGCGAGAATCCTGCCTCACTCCGGACAGTTTGGGCTGCGCCATGCAAACGTGCCGCACGGCTCCAGCGTCCCTGCGAGTACGCGTGCCGCGCCAGGCCGTCCAGGCATGAGAAGATAATTTCGACCTCCCCGAGGTCTCGCCCCAGGGCAAGCGCCTCGGTAAAAAGCGGTTCTGCCCGAGCGGTATCTCCCTGTCTGAGCCACAGCTCGCCGAGATTATTGAGTCCGATCGCGACCATGCGGTCGTCGCCAAACTCCCGCTCCAGAGCCAGCGCTTCCTCGAATAGTGCCTCGGCCCTGTGCCAGTCTCCCTGCGCAGTACACAGGCTGCCGATATTCACCAGGGACTCTGCTATACCGCCGCGGTCATCCCGCATTCGGCGCAGCGCCAGAGATTCCTCGTGCAGCGCGGTTGCGCGTAGGAGATCTCCGGAGTTCTTTACCGCGATCGCCAGTTGGTTCAAGACCCTTCCGGCCTGCTCGTCGTCGCCCAGATCGCGACAGATCGACAGTGCTTCTTCCAACGCGCCGATTGCTCGATCATACTGTCCCGGAGCCTGTGCAGTGGCGCCGAGTCCTCTCAATGCCAGAACTCGGACGGGTAACGGCGACGTAGGATTCAAGGCGAACATGCGGTCTAGCCATTCTCTCGCCTCGTTCAAATGTCCCTGCATGTACCAGGGAAACCAGACCAACGACGCCAGACGGAACCCGAGACCCGAATCGGCCGCTTCACTCCAGGCGAGCGCGCTTCGCAGGTTGTCGCGCTCAGTGTCCAACCGCTCCAGCCAGAGTGGTTGATCGGGTCCAGTTAATCCGAGGCGCGCTGCCTCCAACACAGAAACCAGAAACGAGGTATGACGGGCTTGAATGTCATCGAGTTCGCCGCTTTGCTCCAGCAGTTGGCGTGCGAACTGACGAACCGGCTCGAGAAGTCGGTAGCGAATGGGCCCGTGTGCAGATCGCTCGGTCACTACGAGTGACTTGTCCACCAGGTTTGAAAGGAGGTCGAGTATCTCCTCCGTACGGATTTCGTCATCAGGGATAATCTCCTGAGCAGCCTCGAGGGTCCAGCCACGAGCGAAGACCGCCAGGCGCCGAAAGACGATCCGCTCCTCGGGAGAAAGCGTGTCGTAGCTCCATGCGAGTGCAGCCTGAAGGCTCTGTTGCCGGGGAGCGGAGGCGCGCACTCGAGTCGTCAAGAGAGTCATGGAGTCGCCCAAGCGAGACGCGATTTGCTGCATGGAGAGCACCGTAATCCGCGCGGCGGCGAGTTCGATGGCGAGCGGCATACCTTCTAATTGCCGGCAGATGGACATGGCGGCGGAGGCGTTCTCGGCATCGAGCCGGAAAGTCGGATCACGGTAACGTGCTCGATCGACCAGCAGGCGGATTGCCTCGAAAGCAAGCAAAGCTTCCGGGTCGGAGCCGGATACCTTGCGCGGGTTGTTGAGGGGAGGCACGCTGAGGGTCACTTCACCGGCAATTCGGAGGGCTTCGCGGCTCGTGGCAAGGACTTGGAGCCGGGGGCATCGTGTCAGTAGTGCGGTTACTGTCTCGGCGGCAGCATCAATGACGTGTTCGCAATTGTCGAGCAGAAGGAGGATCTGGCGCTCCCGCAGCTGCTCGCTTAACGTCGTTTGGATAGGCTTTTGCTGTTCCGCAGAGATCCCAAACACATGGGCGATCGCTTCCGGTACCAACCCCGGGTCTGTGATCGAGCCCAATTCGACCAGCCAGGTGCCGTCTTCATACCGGGCGAGCAGGAGTTCCGCTGCTTCGAGCGCGAGTCTCGTCTTTCCGGACCCTCCGATACCGGTGAGCGTGAGTAACCGCGTCGCTTTGAGTGCGTGGTGAATCTCGCGCACCTCGCGCTCGCGCCCGATGAAACTGGTAACCGTTGCCGGCAAGTTGTGGCGTACCTCTGAAACAGAAGTTCCACGCGGCGCAAAGCCAGGATCGATCGGAAGCGGCCTTCCGGTGCGAACTTGCTCGTACAGCGCTTGACTTGCTTCGCTCGGCTCGACATCGAGCTCCGATTGGAGTGCTTTCCTCATGTGCTCGTATTGACGTAGCGCGTGGTGCCTTTGACCGACATGGCTATAGATCCGCATGAGTTCGGAATGTGCGGCCTCGCAGGCGGCATCCAATTCAAGAGCACGCTGCAGCACGTCGGTAGCACTTTCTGCATCGTTCCTCTGTACGAGAACGGTCGCGAGTTCGAGGAACAGCTCGAGAGCCAAAGACTTAAGTCCGGCGCGGCGCGCGATCGCCCAGTCCTCGTATAGATCGTCCGGCAAGAGATCGCCGGCATAGATGGCGAGTGCGGCCTGGTAGTCGGCAGGCAGTCGGGTGTGTCGGGCCCGTGCCGCCAGGGTTTCAAAGGCTTCGACGTCCACCCAGGGAAACTCTGACGGTTCAAAGAATACGTGGTCCAGCTCCAATCGAAGGACGGAGCCAAGAGGATGCAGGATTCGGCGGGCCACGTGGAGGGTGTGATGCAAGTTGCGGCGGCCGGCCTGCAGGTCAACGTCTGGCCACAGTAGCTCGAGGAGCCGCTCCCGATGAAGTCGATGTTCTGGTTGAATTGCCAGTAGCTTAACGAGCGTGGCGGCTTTTCGACGCCTCCAGACCTCGCTCGGGATGGGGC
>DAINCT010000038.1:0-359 GCA_036732245.1 Chloroflexota bacterium
CCCAGGTCAGTTTTTGGCCGGCAAGGTGGTGGGCATCGGCCTCGTAGGTCTCCTGCAGCTGGCGATCATCGGGGCGGTAGGGCTGATCCTCATTGCCAGGACGCACGTGGTTAGTATTCCCGCCGTGGGCGCCGGAGTCATTGCTGGAGGTTTGCTCTGGTTCGTGCTGGGGTTCAGCCTCTACGCGGTGCTGTTTGCCGCCGCCGGTTCGCTGGTCTCCCGCGTCCAGGATGTGCAGATGGCCTCCCTGCCCATCCTCATGGCACTCAGCGTGGCGTACGTGGCTAGTCTCGTGGTGGTATTGCCTGATCCGAACAGTCTCGCCAGCACTGTGCTCTCGCTGGTGCCGTTCCTGGGCC
>DAINCT010000038.1:369-16218 GCA_036732245.1 Chloroflexota bacterium
CCCAGGTCAGTTTTTGGCCGGCAAGGTGGTGGGCATCGGCCTCGTAGGTCTCCTGCAGCTGGCGATCATCGGGGCGGTAGGGCTGATCCTCATTGCCAGGACGCACGTGGTTAGTATTCCCGCCGTGGGCGCCGGAGTCATTGCTGGAGGTTTGCTCTGGTTCGTGCTGGGGTTCAGCCTCTACGCGGTGCTGTTTGCCGCCGCCGGTTCGCTGGTCTCCCGCGTGCAGGATGTGCAGCTAGCCTCCCTGCCCATCCTCATGGCACTCAGCGGGGCGTACGTGGTTAGTCTCGTGGTGGTACTTCCTGATCCGAATAGCTTCGCCAGCACCGTCCTCTCCCTGGTGCCGTTCCTGAACCCGGTGGCGATGCCGGCCCGAATGGCGGCCGGTGCCCCCGCGTGGCAGGTGGGTCTGGCGGTCGTCGTGACGTTGGCCACGATTGGTGCCGCAATCTGGCTCGCGTCCCGTATTTACGTCAACTCGGTATTGAGAACTGGTGCCAGGGTGGCGCTCAGCGAGGCGCTGCACGGCAGGTGATCTCGGTAGATCTTGACCGCGAATTACTCCTGCGGACCTGTGATCGAGGCGACAGCGAGGCGAAGACACTGAGCCCCACACCGGCCAGACCCGGCATGATCGGGAGCGCCGCATTGAGCGCCGCACCCTGAGGAATCGACTGTGCCGGAGGCGACAGAGCGCTCGGCTGCCGATGCTTGCGATCGTGACACCCTGACGTTCCAGGTTCCTTGGTCCCTCGATCACGGCGGCAGGAGACGGGTCACCAACCAAGTTCACACCATGAGGGTAGAGCGTGAAGAGGAGCAGCGTGCCGACTCCAAAGGCATAGCTGGCAATGCCATCATGAATCGTGATCACTTCTGCCCCTCGGCTCTCCTGAGCACGACGCGTGGTAGGACTTCACCGAAGGGAGTGCGCGCGATCGGTCTTGCGAAACAGCCATGGCCCCATCAGGAAGAGGCAGGCTACAGTCGCACAGATGGCGGCGACCAACGGTTGACGGCGCACACGGCGCAGGCTGATTGCGGCCAGACCCACGGCGAAGGGCGGGGTAAAGAGAACCGGAATCCGTTCTGCAAACCAATCGGGCAGGAAGATGTCCGAGACCGACCCATGCGTGGATCCAAGATCCTCCACCACATCGGTTAACGGGCAGCGCATGTTGTTCAACAGAAGCACGAGCCCTTCGGCCATGACGGCACCAATCGAAATCACCGTCAGCCGCGAGATGCGGTTCATGACACCCGAGTAGAGAGTGTAAAGAATCGACGCAGCCATGCTCAGAAAAATGAGACTGTGTGCGCCCTTGATCACGGCGATGGTGATACTTGTTCTCCGTGGATGGCCGAGAAATGTTCGAGTGGCCAGGGACTTGTGGTCCCATACGCGAGTTTGCGCGGTGCCTGGTTGAATCGCTGGAAGCGTCGATTCCTTTGGTCGTTGAGCCATAGTGCTAGCTCCTTCAATAGTCGCCTGACTGATCAGTCGGCTCGGTGCGGGAGAGGGCGATCGAGTCGAGACTCGCCGCTCGGTGGAGGCCGGCTCTCCAGGTGCGTTCCGCCCGCTCTTTGATAGCGAGCATCATCTTGCGCTCCATGAAGAAGTGCAGCCCCGGCTCGTAAGCTGGAAGGGCCAGCAGGGAGTCGGCGGCGTGCCCGACGAAGCTTCTAACCTCTCTGCTTCACAGAGGTTGGCAACTCCACGCGCCAGCCTATTGCGCGCAGAAATGAAGCCAGGTCCTCCTCTTTAACGGAAACCGGCGCCAACCAGCCAGCCCATATTCCGTTTGGCACCTGGATGGTCAGTTCATCATCTGCATCCGTCGACTTGTCGATTTCAACCCATTTTCCTGTTCGCTCCGAAATCTTCATGTCATCGCCTCTACCCGCACTCTGAGGCAACGTGGGGTCGGGCGCCATCAGGCAAGCAACTGATTTTAGGGTCTCAAGAGGACGAGATCGTGTGATGATCATCGAGTGGCCAAAGGCCGCCAAGACACTACCGTATCTTTCTTCGGGTGACCTGGTCGAGGTAAACAACGAAACGTATCCCGTCGCCGGAGTGCGGGAGTTTCCATACGTCTACGCCGAGGTTTACATCGCCGACTGAAGATGGCGCGTCGTGGCCGGTCTACTGCTGCACGTTGGCCACGCGGTGCACATATCCAGTCGACCGGCCCGAGTCAGACCACGAGCAGGTGATCCTGGTCACTTCCCTACCGACTTGGACCCACGGTCATCGTTCGGCTCGGTCCCTGATACCGCGCAGCATCTTCTGACTCATCACGAAACTCACGATGGCGGCTGGCTCGACCACGAAGGGAGCCCACCATCGGGTGTAGCGATACCGCTCTCGCACCAGCAGGCGGGTCGTACCGTCGGTGCGCTGGTACAGCACGAACGCCCAGGTAAAGTCGTACGGTGGCGGTGCGCTTCCCATCGGAACGCCTCCCCGCAGGACCAGCGCGTGGCCTGGGTCAGTCACAGCCACGTCAAGTCCGACCTCGGGGGCCAGCCGTACCCGGTCACCGACTTGAATCTCCTGCCACTCAGGAACGACGTGGTCCGCACTGTGGATGCTGCAACCCGCGAGGTTCTCCAGCGCATCGTAGCTGTAGAAGCCGCCTCGGCCCTGCCCGAGCTGAGCGATCCATGGCCAGACAGTAGCCGCTCCGCAGCGAATGGTGATAGCTCGGGTCGCCGTTACATCCGGGTCCACGAGGAGGTCATCACCCGGCATGGCACGTGCGATCTCCTCGTCAGTTGCACCCCACCTGAGCTGCCTGGAACGGAGCACGAACCGATAGGTGGCGAGGGCAGCCGCCCCAAGGGCCCCCAGACTTCGTGCCCTCGAAGCGACCGTGCTGCGGCCCCTAACGGGTGGCAAAGGCATTTGCTTTCTCTACCCAGGTAGTCAATTCGATGTGTCTGGCCGCCAAAGACGGGATGATGACAATCGGGCAGGTGAGACGATGCATCAGGGCGTCCGCCACACTGCCCACGATCACGCGGGGCAGGCCGGTACGTCCATGACTCGCCATCACGATGTCGGTAATCGATAGTTGCTCTACCGCGTCCGCGAGGCCATCGATCACGCCACCGACGATTACCCGCGTATGGATATTCACCGGCAGATGTTCGGCGATTTGGTCGAGATACTGCCGCGCCTCCTGCCTGTCCGCCTCATAGGTGGAAGGTGTGATGTAGATATAGCCATAGGGATTACCGGACGCTCGCATTTGTGGAACGACGGAGACCAGGAAAAGTTGGGCATGCCAGTCCCGAGCCAGTTCGGTCGCCAGCGGGATTGTTGTCTCCGCCCGAGCTGAGCGATCCAGTGGAACCAGAATGCGCCGCTGCCCAAAGAGAACACCGGCGTCGGTCGGCGCGTCGTCCTCGAAGTGTCGGAGCATCACGGGTATTGGGCTGTGCGCCAGGGCCCGCCACGCTACCCCACCGTGCACCAGCCGGCCCATGGGAGTCCGTCCGTGCGTGGCACATGCGATCACGTCGGCGTTGAAGATCCTAGCTGCTTCGTCGATCGAGAGGGAAACGTCGTTCAAAACGACGGTCTGCACCTGCACCTGCACGCCGCGCTCGCGCAGGTCCGCCGCCTGGGCGTCCAGGTACACCTGAGCCGTGTCTGCCGGCGTCGGCGTGCCGTTCGCCCTCTTCGCAAAGTGGTGGGTTGGGTGATTAACGTCGTGCATGAGCACGATCTCGCCGTCAATGCCGGCGAGTCGCCGCGCATCGGACAGAATCTTTGTTGCCAGGCGGGACCCGTCGAGTGGTACGAGTACGCGTCTCATGATTGCTCTCCTTTGTGACCCGAGGATTTGTAGCGGGCCGCAGCATACCCACAATGTACGGAGGAAGGATGGCATCTCCTATCGGGTGACGAACCGAGATACGATGCTCAAGCGCCTGAACTCGAGACTTTACGTCGCCTCTCAGGTTCCCGACCCTTCTCATTCTCCCTGTGGCGAGAGTCATCCAGAGCAATGGGCTCGGAATGTGTCAGGTCGCCGACGAAACGGAACGTTCACTTTTTCAACAGGAGTGAGTGCTGGAGTGCTCCTCGACCTGAGTCACTGAGACGCAAGGAACGAATCGCCGGACCGATCTCGGACTACTCCGCGACCGGCAATGTACGCAAAAGAGGAGCGTCCCGGGGGCAAGCGCAGGGTTACTGCGAAGAGACCTGCACCGGACCGACGCAGTCGTACAACGGCGAAGTGGCCGCCCAGTGGACCATAGGCGATCCAGAACGTCATCGTAGGATCAATAGCGCCATAGACGCGGAGGCGAAACGTGACCGTGGAGTCTGTCGCGGCGGCACGCGCGGTCGAAGAAGCATCTGAATACCACACGCCTCCCGTCAGGAGAATGCCGAGAAGCAAGGAGGCGACAGGCTTCATCGAATACCCTCCTTTCGAGATGAGTCGATGGCACCAGTCCAGGAGAAACGCGAACATCTTCCAAGCACGGACGTGCTTGGCCCCAAAGTACGCGGCCGCACGTGAGAACGCAATCGGGTGGGCGCCCGAGATCCACCGACTTTCCGCTGAGATCTGCGGCGGACGGCATGATCCGCATAGACAGCTGTTACTGGTGCGAGTGATGCTTCCACCAGGTTGTTCGTACCTCAGCCCACAGCACATACGCCAGGCCAAAGCTCAGGACGATGATCAACGCCATGACCAGGGCCGTAAGCACCAGGATGACGGCAAAGGCGAGCAGCTTGATCAACAAAATCGCGGCAATAACGATACCCGCAGCGATGAGAAACCGTCGGAAGGGCGACATGACATGCTCCTCGTTGAGGAATGAATCGAGGCGCAGGCTATCCACTCTATGGGCATTCCTGTCTCACACTCATCGTGCGCCACGACATGCCCGGCGGCTATCGGGTGGCCACCGGATATTTGCTCATTCAGCAGCCGAATGCGCTCCTGATCAGCTAGGGGAGGTTCATCCGTCCGGTGCGGAGCCGCCACACGAGATAGCGCTCAACGGCCGTCTTCAGGCGGTGCGCCGAACGACCCGGCAGAGCCCGCGCGGTGTGGCGAAGACGTGCCTTACCGCGCGAACTGAGCAACAGCCCCGCATCTCCGCCGTCCAGAATGCGTATATCCAGACGTTCAGGCAACGGCCGCTCGGCAGGATCGCCGCAGTCGAGCGACGCGGCGACGTTTCCTCCCGCGATCCTTCCCATGTGAAGGCTGAGATAGCCGGTGTGCGGTGGTCGGGCGAATCCGAGCGGCTCGATCGGCTGGCTGAAGTGGGCAGCGACGCCGACCGCAAAGATCTCCGGGAAGCGAACGTGCCGGTACAGATCGTCGATGGCGATCAAGCCATCGTCGCCCGTGAGCTTGGCGCTCTGCCAGATATCGAGCACCCCGGTGAACGGTGGCATGATGATCGCGGCTGCCGCTTCCAGCGTCTTGCCGGACGAGAGAGTCACCGAGCCGGGTTGTATGCGTTCGATCCACACCCCGGTGTGGGTTGCTATGTCGCGCTCCTGAAAAAGCGCCTCCAATTTCTCGCGGGCGGCGGATTGACCGAAACCAAGTTCTCCTAGATATGGCTCGGATGTAACAAAGGTCATCGGCACCAGATCTCGAATCCGGTCCTTGCGCAGCGCGAGGTGGAGCGCCAGCGCCAGTTCGTACGCGCCGCTGATGTAACTGGCACCCTGAGCCGCTCCCACCACCAGAGGTCCGGGATTGGCACTCAGTCGACGAATCACTGTGGCAGCTTCAGTTGCAGAGTCCACCCCCACGACCCAACTGGCCGCCCGCCCCTCACCTGCCAGCCCGGGAATGGTGAGACTGTCTGGGTGACCACCGGTAGCGATCACGAGGCGGTCGTACCGCAGTTCGCCGCCATCGGTCTGCACGGTCCGATCTGCCGGCTGCACGCTCCAGACTTGTGAGCGAACGAAGTCGATCCCTTTCCTTTTAAGCGCAGGCTCCAGAGCAAAGGTACTGTGCACGAGCGGTCGACCGAGGACTGCCCACACCAACGAGGGCGCGAAAACAAACTGGTCGGACGGTGATACCAAAGTGACGCGATCGTTAGCGTTCAGCCGTTCGCGTACGGTGTAGGCAGCTCCGAGGCCGGCGAAACTTCCTCCCGCGATAACGACATGCCGTCCGATTTCACTCATGTGTCGTGCCTCTCTCTCAACGCTACTCTTCCAACGCGGGAGAGGAGCATCGGTTCCTCCGTTGATTTTTTGTCTTTACCGTCACCGGGGCGGTGTAAGCAGGAGGGTTCCTCCGGATTCATCGGCGCTTCAAGGCCCGAGCGACGTGGGACACTCGACGGTGTGACGTGAACTCAGTCACGATTGTAGCGAATATCGAATCTCGAACCGATGCGCCGGACGCGGAGGATATTGTACGTTGACTGCGGCATCCCGGTATTTCCTGATCCTCGCCTCCAGACGGTCGAGCCTTTAATCTTCCAGTTCTTACACAAATAAGAAGCGATTCATGCGATCTTCCGTTGACGTGATTGCCACTACGATGGACCGTTGAAGCCTGCGCCACCAGTAGTCCCACCAGTGTCTGATCCCGTCGAAATGCCGGCACACGGGCTTGATGGCCAGATGACTCGGCTCTTGGATTTGCCGGCAGCGGCTCGCCTTCCCACCTCCGAGGTTATGCGGCGACTTGGCTCGACGCCCTTTGGTCTGAGTGAAACACAGGCCGCGGATCGCCTACGCACGGTCGGGCCGAACGTCTTGCACACCCATCGGGTGACCGCGTTTGGGGTATTTCTCCGTCAGGTGCGAAATCCCTTGCTCATCCTGTTGCTCGCGGCCGCCGCGGTGTCAGGCGCGACCGGTGACCCAACGGATGCAATGATCATCAGTGCAATTGTCTTGCTGAGTGTGGGACTGGGATTCGTCAATGAGTACCGCTCGGAACGAGCCGTGGCGGCGCTCCACGCGAATATCCATCACGAGGCAGTCGTTCAGCGTGATGGGATCGATCGGCGACTGGACGTTCACGATCTGGTCCCCGGTGACATTGTGTCCCTCCATATTGGCGACGTCGTTCCCGGGGATATGCGGATCCTGGAAGCATCCCAACTCGAATGTGATGAGGCGGTGCTCACCGGCGAGTCGATGCCGGCTGCGAAGCAGATCGACCCGGTTTCCCAGAGAGTATCGAGCGTGGATCTGCCCCCCTGCGCCTTCATGGGCACGATCGTCCATCAAGGTTTGGGGCGTGGCTTGATTGTATCGACCGGATCAGCCACCGCCTTCGGTAAAATCGCCGTCGGACTCGGCGCCCCTCCGGCATACACCGCATTCCAGGCCGGTTTGAAGGATTTCTCCAAGTTTCTCGTGTGGATTGCCGGTATGCTCACGGTATCGATTTTCGTCATCAATGTCGTGTTGTCCCGGCCGATCATCGATGCGCTCCTCTTCTCACTTGCAATTGCGATTGGGATTACACCCCAGCTTCTTCCGGCAATCGTGAGCGTTAGCCTGGCAACCGGTTCGCGCGAACTGGCGCGGCGCAAGGTCTTGGTTAAGCGCCTGGTGACGATCGAAGACCTGGGGAATATTCGGGTGCTGTTTACGGATAAGACAGGCACGCTAACCGAAGGTACAGTCACCTTCGATGTCTCCCTGGATGCTGCCGGGGCACGGTCGACCGAGCCGCTATTGTTTGGATTGCTCTGCAACGAAGCGGCTCACACCAGCACCGGATCGATGGGTGGAAATGCTTTGGATCGCGCACTCTGGGCTGCACCCGAAGCCTCTTCCCTGGCGGACAGCGCCGCCGGTTCTCCGTCGTATCAGCGAATCGGCATTTTGCCCTTCGACCACGAGCGGCAGCTTGTCTCGGTGACCGTGAAGAATGCCGCTGGGCACACTCTCCTGGTGACCAAGGGGGCGCCGGAGGTGGTGCTGGCGCGGTGCGTGGACGTACCCAGTACTGCCGGCACAGTGCTGGATGACCTGTTTCGCTCCGGGGCGCGCGTGGTTGCGGTGGCGTCCCGGGAAACCAACGACGCGCAGGCGCCGTCCCCGGAGGACGAGCACGATCTCCACTTTGCAGGGTTCCTGACATTCAGTGATCCACCCAAAGCTGACGCCGGTGCTTCAATCGCCAAGCTTCACGCGCTCAGCATCAGTGTCAAGATCATTACCGGCGATAACGGCACGGTTGCGGCCAAGGTGTGCCGTGATATTGGGCTGGAGCTCGGGCAGGTATTGAATGGCACGGATCTCGACGCGCTGGACGATGACGCGTTGGCGGCGGTGATACCCAGTGCGACCGTATTCGCCCGGGTCAGTCCCGAGCAGAAGTCGCGCATCATCACCGTGGCGCGGCGGTTGGGAGATGATGTTGCCTTCCTGGGGGATGGGGTCAACGACGCCGTTGCGTTGCATGCGGCCGATGTCGGGATTTCCGTGGACTCTGCCACTGATGTTGCCAAGGATGCGGCCGATATCGTGCTTTTGGATAAAGACCTTGGCGTGCTCGCGGACGGTGTCATGGAAGGGCGACGTATCTTCGCCAACACCATGAAGTATGTCTTGATGGCGACATCGTCCAATTTCGGAAATATGTTCAGCGCGGCCGGCGCGTCACTCTTTCTGACGTTTCTGCCGATGTTGCCGTCACAGATTCTGCTCAACAACCTACTGTACGATGCGGGTCAGCTCGCGATTCCCACCGATCGAGTTGATCCCGAAGTTGTCGCCCGGCCCGCTGCCTGGAACATAGGGTTCGTTCGACGCTTCATGGCCACCTTCGGACCTATCAGCTCGATCTTCGACTTTCTCACCTTCTTCGTCATGCTGGGCATCCTCCATGCGAGTCATGCCGAGTTCCGCACCGGATGGTTTGTTGAATCCCTGGCGACGCAGACGCTGGTCGTGTTCCTCATTCGTACGCGCCGCGTCCCGTTCTTTCGCAGTAAACCCAGCGTTGGCATGTTGATAACTCCAGTCTCGATGGCTCTGCTGGGCGCGATCCTCCCCTTCACCCCGCTAGCTCACCTCCTGGGATTTAGCACCCTCCCCTTCACCTTCTTCTTGATTCTGTTCGCCATGATCCTTACGTATCTGGCGTTGGTCGAGTTCGCCAAGAGCCTCTTCTTTGCGCGGGAATCGTCCCGACCGGAGCGGGCGCCCACGACTCCCGAACAGCGACACGGGCGTCGAATCCGGAAACGTGCACGCAGGTTTGTACGGCACGGAACTGCGGCTATCTCCTGATTTCCCGGCTCCATCATTTTTCAGGTTGTTTGTCGTCCGATCTCAGCTAGCGAACCGATGGGATCGTGGCTCCACGCTCCGTAGACTACAGATGCAAAGAACGATCTGAGCCTCGCCGGCCGGCCAAATCGGCCACCGCCGGGAGCAGCACCTGCAGCAACCAGGGGGTACATGATGAGACGCGTACTCGTTCCGTTAGACGGCTCGGCATTAGCCGAGTCAATCATTCGAGACGCTCGGCGATTGGCAGGGGCCGATGGCACATTGGTTCTCGTGCGCGACGCGAGTCGTCCAGCGTCCGACCTCAACCGTGGCATCGCCGCCGGCCCGCTCACCGTGTCTGACTGTGAAGCCTACCTCGAAACGATGGCGCGACTCCTGCGCGAAGAGGGAGTCCTGGTTGAGGTTCATACGACATTTCTCAACGACATCTCACTGGCGATCGATGCCGCATCCGAGTTGTTCGACGTCGACATGATTGCCTGTTCGACCCACGGCAGATCGGTCATGGGCCGGCTCGTGCATGGCGGCGCTGCGTGGCAAGCGCTCGCCGGGAGCAAGGTACCTGTGCTGCTGCGACATGGAGATGGGCAGTCGATCACTGGATTCGCCGATCTCCCGACCAGGCGCATCATGGTGCCGCTGGACGGCTCAGAGTATGCAGAGAAGGCGCTCCCACTGGCGCAGGAGCTTGCGCTCGAGTGGGGTGCCCAGCTGGTGCTGGTTCGCGTAATGACTATCACGGGCTCGCTCGGCGCACCCTCAGTTGACTACTACGCCGTGAAGTACGAATCCGAGATTGCCGAGGGACGCGACTATCTCAAAGCACTGGCCGCCACGCTGCAAGGTGAGGTGCAAACAAAAACCTTTGTGGGCGCTGTTGTCGACCGATTGGCGGAAGTGGTCGACGCCATGGAGATTACGGACGTGGTGATTGCAAGCCATGGGCGTACCGGACTCTCGCGCGTCATCCTCGGAAGTGTTGCAGACTCGCTCATTCACAAGGTGCATGTACCGATCATCGTCATTCCGGCCCTGGCTACTACACCCCGCGAAGGGCATGTCGAGCGCGAGGAAACCCGACCGGTGCCGCTGCACGTATAGGTCGTACAAAGGAGCCACGCTATGAGACGGATTCTGGTACCACTCGATGGTTCGCATTTCGCCGCGTCTATCCTGCCTGATGCGATGCGCCTGGCAGGTGAAGACGGCACGCTCATCCTGATTCGCGATGCTGCCCACCCGATGTACGACCAGGAACTGGGTGAGAGTAGTCGGCGCTTCGCCGTGGAGCAGGCCCTGGCTTACTTGAAAGGGAAAGCCAGAGAAATCGAGCAGCACGGTGTCAAGGTCGAGGTGCACGTCTTGTCGTTGCTCGATCCGGTGACCGCGATCAACGAGGCCACTCAGCTCTACAAGGCAGACATGATGGCGGTGGCCATGCACGGATACGGCCCCATGGGACGTTTAGTCCATAACGACATCGCATGGAAAGCGGTCACGAATAGTTCGGTTCCCGTCCTCCTGCGTCACGCGGAGGATCGACCTGTCCCGACCTCGATCTTCGCTCAACCCCGCCGCATACTGGTGCCGCTGGATGGATCGGAGTATGCGGAACAGGCGTTGGGTCTGGCGCGGGAGTTTGCCGTGGAGTGGCGGGCTTCCCTCTGGCTGGTTCGATGTGTTCCGTCCGTCTTGATCCCGGAAACGCTCCCCGACCACGGCGATGAATCGTATCCTATCGACAAGCGGGAGGATGTGCAGCACGCGTGGGACTACCTCGATACGATCCAGGAGACCCTACCTGGGGACGTTCATACGCACGTGTATTACGGCCAGGTTGCTCCCACGCTCGCCCTGTTTTCCCGCCAACGCCACATCACGGGCGTCGTGGTGGCGAGCCACAGTCGCACCGGGCTGTCACGCGCGGTTCAGGGAAGCGTGGCGGATGACCTCATTCAGCAGATTCACTGTCCGATCGTCGTTATTCCGGCGCGAGCAGCCATTTCACGTCGATTTTCTCAGTTCTCGATGGAGCAAAGATCGCATGGTGGCCCGATGGTCGCGCCGTTGCAGCAGGTCTAGGCTGTAGGTGAGAAGGAGCGGATTGGCCGTCGAACCGGGCAAAGGATACGTCTCTCGACAAGTACCGAGAGCAATCACGACGATGTTCACCGCCATCCGGCAACGTCCCGATCCGATCCTTCAGTCACCTAATCAATGCAAGGAGGACACTTCGATGATCAACCTTCCCGCGCGCTACGAGACGGGAACCCCGTTCACTCGGCTCCCCGACCTGATCGATAAGCTCTTCCGTGAGAGCTTCATTGCCCCCACGGCGTTCGATCGGTTCTTTGACGGCGTACGAACCAGTAACCTACTGGAAACCAAAGACGCGTTTATCGTGCAGTTGGTGCTCCCGGGCGTTGATCCGGAGAAGATCGACATTCAGGTCGTGGATCGGCAGTTGCTGGTCAAAGCTGCGTTCGTGATTCCGACCGTCGAGCACGCCACCTATCTGTACCATGCGCTGCACTCGGGTGAATACTCGGAAACCTTTACCCTCCCGATGGAGGTTCTGGGCGATAAGGCCGAAGCCACGTACGATCGAGGCATTCTGCTGGTGACCCTGCCGAAGGCCGAGCATGCCAAACCCACCATGATTGAGGTACATGCACGGTAATCGTGCGATAGTCCACGAAAGCGGAGGTCCCATTGTCGGGAGGCGGTGGGACCTCTTTCTTCCGAGAAAGCCATGCTGCACCGTCCTGGTCGGCGAACTCATACCTTCAGAGCCAAATCATCCGTTCATCATCGGATAGGCACGCTCACTGGACACGCGTAGGCTGTTGGTACAAGCGTGAAGAATAGGCTTGCTTTCTGAACTCCAGGTGGGGAATCGAAAGGAAGACCAGATGGAAGCCAAGATACGCGTGCTCCTCGCGGACGACCATGCTGTCCTCCGCGAGGCCGTGCGTGCGGTGCTGGAAACGCGATCGGAAATCGAGATCGTGGGAGAGGCAGAGGACGGTCGTCAAGCAGTCCAGATGGTCGATGCGTTGCTTCCCGATGTCGTCATCATGGACATCAGTATGCCTAACCTCAATGGCCTGGATGCCACGCGACAGATCAAGCGCTTTCATCCAGATGTGCAGGTGCTCTTCCTGACGATGCACGAGGAGAGCAACTACGTTCGGCAACTGGTGAAGGTGGGGGCCACCGGCTGCGTTGTCAAGCGGTCAGCAGCAAAGGAGTTGATCCAGGGGATTGAGGCCGCGGCCCAGGGCGAGGCATTCTTCTCTCCGGTGATTGCAGGTGCAGTGCTCGAGGGCTACCGACACTATTTGGTTCATGATGAGACTCGGCCGGGACATGAACTGACCGATCGAGAACGCGAGGTGCTTCAGATGATCGCGGAAGGGCGAACCAATGGGGAGATTGCCCGTGCATTGTTCATCACGGTGCGCACCGTTCAGACCCATCGCATGCACCTGATGCACAAGTTAGACGTGCATGACCGTACGGACCTCGTGAAGTACGCTGTTCGCGCCGGCATGATTACCATCCAGTAATGAGGCATCGCGGCACCGGAAGAAACAGTGCCGACCTACCGCGATATGTCAATTCGGGTCAACTGTTCTCATCCCGCAGCACGTCCACTCGATCGAGTTCGATATCGACGAATCCTGGCATAGAACGAAGCGCCTCGATCAACTCTTCCAGCGCTGTGCCGGGGGTCGGCGCGCAGTAAATCTCGATGAGCTCCTGATCTCCCGCATCGGGACTGATTAGGATGGATCTTGGGCGGATGCCGTTTGCTTTCAGAGCATCTCGTATCGATCCGAGTTGTCCAACGTGTGGGATCACCCGCACCGCCACGTGAGACTTGGTATTGAACAGACGCGCTTCTAGCGGCTTCAGGATCGCGAGAACCACCAGCATCAGGATGGTGCCTCCCAAGGCCACGAAGTACATGCCGGCGCCGATTCCCAACCCGATACCCGCCACGACCCAGAGACCGGCAGCGGTTGTCAAACCGCGCGTCACATTTCGCTGTGTGAAGATCATTCCGGCGCCCAGGAATCCGATGCCCGTCACTACCTGCGCTGCAATGCGAGTCGGATCAACCCGACCACCGGAAGCCTGTGTCAGCTCGGGAAAAGCATAGGCGGAAACGAGCATGAATATGGTCGAGCCGAGACAGACGAGCGCGTGCGTACGCATGCCGGCCGCGTGGTCTCCACGCTGTCGCTCGGCCCCGACCAGCGCTCCCAGTCCGAGGGCCAGGCCCATCCGGAGGATGGCCTCAGGCTGCGAGAGCACGAGGAGTCCGATCAATAAATCTCCATACTTTCCAGGCCCCACAGTACCGCAAACGGCAGACATGACGCGGAATGCGAATCAATCCTTCTTAACACGCTCGCCATGACTTCATTCACGATCTCAATCGCTAGCGACTGAGCGGCACCTGCCGGACCGCCCACAGAACTATCTCATCCCCTGATCATTCGGAAATCAGTCACAGAGCCGATATTAGACCGGGTCCGTACTGCGGTACAGTGGTGCCGAAGTACGGAATTGTTTATTCCCACATGGAGGGAAACGATCATGAAACGTCAATTTGGTCTCGTCAGTCTCACCATCATGGGAGCGGCGGTGCTGCTCGCACTTGTCCAGTGGATCGTCGGATGGCAGGGCAATACGCTCTCCTCGTCCGTCGAGTTCTTCCAATCCTGGGTTCTCATCACGGCGTCGATCGTTCTGGTTGGCTACGTGGCACTGCGAGAAAGCACCGGCTTTGCCGACTTGATTCGCCGGTTCTTCACATTTCGCTTTAACCTGCCGGTTCCAGTGACCATCCTTTCGTACCTGTCGACCACCTGGTTCCTGGGGTTCCACGAGAAGTACAACGTGGCGGCCTGGCACAGTGGTGCGGCGCTCAAAGGGTTCTGGCTCGGCACGATTGCTCAGAGCCACCCAAGTGCGACCAACCCGTTCCCGAATGTTCATTACAGCTTCTGGGTGAACATGCTGCAGTGGATGGTCGATCACTCCATCTACAGTTGGTTCGGCTATGTTGTCATCGGCGGCGAACTGCTCATCGCGGTCACCTTTATCACAGCCATCGTGACCGTCGTGTACCGATCGCTTCTGCCGGTCGCAGCGGCAGGAACCATCGTCGCTCTGCTCTTCCACTTCTGGTTCCTGATGAGCGGCTCGGCTGGGGTCAACGCCCTGATGCCGTACCTCACCGGGCTGGCCGCCGTCTGTCTGATCGGCTCCTGGGTTGCAGCATCTGTTCCCGCAATTCGGACGGTGGAAAGCACTTCGACCATGGTGCTTGAGACCATTGCGGCCCGCAAGGAGCAAGTCCCAACCAATGGCAAGACGCGCGAGCCGATTAGCACTCGGTAGCTGCGTCGGTCGTCACACCCTGAAGACCCGAAAGGTCCCGCGCTCACTGGGCTCGGGACCTTTCTCTATCGTTGGTAGGCGGCATCGCAGCGGGGGCGTACTACCACGTTGCGCATTCTGTCTCGAGAAGCGGGAGAACGCGCACGTTCATGTCCTCGCACACGGAATATCCGTTGACGAACTGATACCGCGACACCTGGTGAGGGTGTACGACTGAGGTAAGGAGGTGCCGCCCTCCCGAATGACACGAAATGAGGCGAGCCATGAAAACGACACACGCGACTTCGCACTGGTCAGTGTCCACAACCCAATCTCACGACCACAGACGAGTCTTGTCATACGATGCGCTGATGGTTGGCGCGAACACCATATCAATGGTGGTCCTCCTCGCCTGCGAAGTTGTGATGCTCTGGGTACTGCTTACCGCCATCTACTTTGCGCCATGGCCGGTGCAGTGATGTGGGTGAAACCCATCAAGATCGTCCCGAAGGGAAACTTCCTATGACAACGTCAAGATCCACCTTGGTGATTGGGACGTATCGGGTCAGGCCAGACAAACGGCGTGAGTGGCTCGAAACCTGGCAGCATCTTGCAGGCATCGCGAGAGCCCGGCCTGAATGTCTCGGGTTCGAGATAAAACTCGATCCAGCTGACTGCAATAGGTGCCGAATCATCAGCATATGGTCCACGCAGTCTGAATTCAATCGGTTTGTGCGAGAAGTCGGGCTCTGTTGGATCGAGCGTCATCTTGATTATTCGGAGCTTCCTCCGCGCTTCGTCCACCTCGATTCCTCCCAGCGCTCCAAAGAGAATTCACCTGCGGCGCGCCTCGCTCGCGTGCGGCCATCCAATGGGTTCGTTCCACCCCATGCGTGAGCCGGCAACCATTGGGCCGAAAGTTCAGGCTGGAAAGCCGCCAAACTCAGGTGTTCAACCGATAAGATACTGCTCTATTTCCGTCTAAGCTGAGATTGCTGTTTTACGTCGCCGGGAGGCGGAAGACAGGCGCAGTGTGGCGCGTTGAGATTCCCAAACATGACCATGCCGAGTTATCACTGACCTTTAAAGCCAGGACTAGTAGTTGAAGGGACGATCGATGACCCCAGGTTTCATGAATGCACCAGCACATTACTTTCATGCAGGCTTCATTCTCATTTCGGTGGCAAATCTCC
>DAINCT010000039.1:0-15988 GCA_036732245.1 Chloroflexota bacterium
AGACATGCACGGGCGCCTCGGCGACGGAGCGCCGAGCTACGATGGTTAGCGGCTGCGGTAAGAAGTTCCGCAGATAATTTTCGCGAGAGCGCCGAGCTACGACGATTTGCTTCGGTGTCAGGGCGTTCCGGTAACAATTTTCGAGAGGGCGACCGACCTTCAGCCGGCTCTGTATTTTCGAGCATGGCGATGGATGGCGGATCTCGCGCGTATCAGCATCCTACCCCCGACCGAAGAAGCGATGCTTTCGCTTGGGTGGCTCTTGCTCTTTGATCATCGTTTCCTGCAGTTCCTGCAGCCTGAGATCCGCCTCCAGTAGCGTCATTTTCCGGGAGATCTCGGCCTCGACCCGCTCTTTCATATGGCCGTCCTGCAGCACTCTCACCTGTGCTTGCAGCTCATCGATTTCCCGTTCATGCCGGGCAATCGCGCCACGTAGATCTATGTCATCGCTAGCCATATCACGACTTCTCCCCGATTTGGACCTTTACCCCTCAATGGCACCAGGCAATGGTAATGGAAGTTCTGCATGACGCGCAGCCATTTCGTGAGATCGATCTGCCAGTCGCGTGCAGGCAGATGAATCCTGGGCTCAATCGCCTGACGGCAGACGTGCTTCCCGACCGGGTACCTGTGAGCGAACGAGGCGACGGAACATAATCGACTGCGGCTGCGAATTGCAGCGGTGGCCGGCAGTACGCGAGGATGGGGTGCCAGCCCGAGTACAGAATCTGGTCGATTGCCTCTGATCGGTCGGCACGAACAACAGCCACTATGAGAGATGGAGGGTAGACCTATGCGCCTGCTTATGTATCAGTTCGACGGGGTGCCACGCCTCGGCGCGGCACGCGGGGACAACGTTATCGACCTCCAGCGTCTGGCGGAGACGCGCGGCGAGGAGGTACCGGCCGATATCCTCGGCGTGATCGATCGCGGGAACGAAGGGCTGGCGCAGTTGCGACGGCTGCTGGAAGCAAATGACGGTACGTCCGGCAGGCCGCTGTCGGAGGTCGAGATTCTACCACCGCTGAATCCGCCACGTGGAAACGTAATCGCGATTGGCCGCAACTATCTGGAGCACGCGCGCGAGTCGGCACGCGCGACGGGTGAAGCGGTCGCCCGCCCCACGGTATTCAGCATGGCCCAGACTTCAATCACCGGGCCGCATTCGGACATCCCGACTCATGCCAATGTGACAAGGCAGATTGATTGGGAGGTAGAGCTGGGCGTCGTGCTTGGGATGCAGGGAACCGACATTCCCCGCGAGCGAGCGATGGAGTATGTCTTCGGCTACACCGTCCTGAACGACGTGTCAGCGCGTGACGTACAGTACAACTGGGGTGGCCAATTCTTCAAGGGCAAGAGTCTCGACGGCTTCTGCCCCATCGGGCCCTATATTGTGACTGCAGACGAGATACCCGACCCTCAGAACCTCCAACTGTGTTGCCGGGTCAACGGCGAGACCAAGCAAGACGCCAACACGCGCGACATGATCTTCCCCATCGACGAACTGATTGCCCAGCTCTCGCTCGGTATGACGCTGCTGCCCGGCACATTGATCGCTACCGGCACGCCCGAGGGGGTCGGATTTGCGCGCGAGCCCAAAGAATTTTTGCACGCGGGTGATCTTCTGGAGTCTGAGGTGGCGGGAATCGGTACCTTGCGCAACAGGTTTGTTGGCGAATAGAGCAGCCAACGGCAGTATTGGACCACGGGGACGAGCCTGCGGAGCAGCGACCGCTTTATCTCTTCCTTATATACGGGATCTACGGGCCACCGCTCAAGGGACTCGACATTGTGTGCAGGAAGAGATCAAGTGATAGACCCTGGGAGAGAGATGTATCTGCGCTCACATGCCCCATTCAAAAGATGAGAGGATTTCGGGACCGGTCTCCGTGACCAGCACGACCTTCTCAGCCCGTGCACCGGTTGGGGCGGTCTCCCCACCGTACGCTCCAGGTTCCACGGCAAACACCATATTTGGCTCAATGATTGAGTCGTCGTACTGTACCAGTCGTGGCCGTTCGTTGACACTGGTACCGATCTGGTGGCCTGAATAGTGGGCCACCGGGAGATGGTGTTTGGCAAATGCGACCCGCACCGCCTTTTCGACATCCCGGGCGCGCGCCCCCGGCCGTAACGCCTCGGCTCCGGCTTCCATGGCATCGCGTGCCGCATGGAAGTACCGCCGCTGGTCCGGAGTCGGCTCCGCGTCGAATACGACTGTATTGGTGCAGTCGGCCCGTGAATTCGGCCACCGGACCGACCTCGATCGGGACCTCCCAGCCACTGAGGTAGGTGACATTGGGAATCGATGTCAACAGTGCAAAGTCCGCGCCGATCAGATAAATCTCCCCACCTCGTACGATGTCGAGGCGGCTACAGTGCGCGAGCTCGGCTGTCTCTTGCTGGCGCGGATCGACGGTAAGTCCAAGATCGAATACATCACGGATGAGGGGCGGCGGGGATTTACACGGGACCTGGCGCGAAGCATCCTGGTCGGGCGAGCGACGACTATCAATCCAGTGATTGACGATCTCGGAGACTCGATCGCATCCCTCAGGGAACGCTAGAGATGGATGCGCGCATCGCGTCCGTTATGGCTCGCCAGATACTCGATTCTCGCGGCCGGCCCACGGTTGAGGCCGATGTTCTCACCGAGGATGGAAATCTCGGGCGCGCCAGCGTGCCGTCTGGAGCTTCGACCGGACAACACGAGGCACATGAGCTGCGAGACGGCATCCCCACGGCGTACGATGGCGCGACTGTGCTGACAGCAGTGCACAACGTGACGGACACCCTCGGGCCTGCGATCCGCGGCCTGGACGCGTGCGACCAACCGGCAATCGACGCCCGATTGATCGAGGTGGATGGGACACCGAACAAGTCTCGATTGGGAGCGAATGCGCTATTGGCGGTCTCTCTGGCAGCGGCGCGCGCCGCTGCGGAGTGCCGGCGCCTGCCGGTCTGGCGTTATCTCGCCGGATCCCAGCAACCATTACTGCCCAGGCCGATGATCAATGCGATCAGCGGGGGAGCTCACGCTTCACGCAACCTCGATGTGCAAGATTTTCTGATCGTACCGGTGGGTGCGGAGACGTACACGCAGGCATTGGATATGGGGGCATCCGTCTTGAGAGCGTTGCGGACGTCGTTGACCGTCCGCGGGTTCTCCACCCTACGAGCGGACGAGGGAGGATTCGGGCCGCCACTTTCCAGTAACCGACAAGCTCTGGAGCTGATCATTGAGGCAATCGAAGGTGCGGGTTACACCCCGGGCGACCAGGTTGCTATTGCGATCGATTTCGCCGCTTCGCAGTTTTTCGATGCGTCGAGCCAAACCTATCAGCTTGCGGCCGAAGGACTCACGCACACCACCGAATCACTGATTGAGATGATCTCCGGCTGGACGCAAGCGTATCCAATCGTGTCCATCGAGGATCCGCTAGACGAAGACGACTGGGACGGCTGGCGAGCGCTCAACGGGCAGCTCGGCAATGACGTACAAATCATTGGGGACGATTTATTCACCACGAATCCGGAGAGGCTCCATCATGGCATTGAGATGAGGGTGGCCAACGCTGTCCTGGTCAAGATGAACCAGATTGGCACTTTAACTGAAACGCTGGACGTCGTGCGCATAGCCCGCGCGGCAGGTTACCGCTGCGTCATCTCGGCACGCTCCGGTGAAACGGAGGACCCGTTTATGGCCGATCTAGCCGTGGCTACGGCCGCCGGACAGATCAAAATCGGCTCGCTCACGCAATCGGAACGACTGGCCAAATACAACCAGCTTTTGCGCATCGAAGAGGCATTGAAACCCAATCCGCCGTTTGCCCGGGGGTGAGAAGCTTCTTGTGTGCACCTCAGACGCGGCCACCAATCACGTCTCCTCCTTTCACGACATTACCCCTTGCTGCGCGGAGGGGGCCAGCCCGTCGGGTAGCAGTTGGGCGGCTTGCAGCTTCAACGAGCCGCGGTCCAATTTGTTGGTGCTCGACAGAGGGAGACGATCCAGGAAAAAGACGCGCCGTGGATGGGCGTAGGCAGGGCCATGGGCGAGACTGTGAGACCGAATCTCCTGTTCACTCGCTTCCGCACCCGGCTTCAGCACCACGAAAGCAACCGGGGCCGCTCCCTTGACACGGTGGGCAGCGGGAACCACGCACACATCAGCAACGGCCGGGTGGGTGAGGATGATCGTTTCCACCTCCTTCGGGTAGACATTCTCACCGCCGACGCTGATCAAGTCGTCCGTGCGACCGCAGAAGTAGCAGTACCCCTGTTCATCACGGCGCATCAGATCACCAGTGCGGAGCCACCCGTCGGAAGTAAAGCGCTCCGCAGTCGTTTGCGGATCCTTCAGGTAGCCGAGAGCGTTGGCGGGAGAGCGCGACCACAATTCGCCCACCTCACCCACCGGCGTGTCTTTGCTCGGATCTGCCGGGTCTGCGATTCGAATCTCCGCGTCCGGGACCGGCAGTCCCGTGCTGCCCAGCTTCTTCAGTCCCCAGCGCGGCGTGAGAATATTTGCGCCGGACTCCGTCATTCCATACGTCTCGACCACCTCGCAGCCAAACGTTGCGATGAGGGTGGCCATCAGCTCTGCGGGGACAGGCGCGGACCCGCACTTCAGCAACGTTATCGACGAGGCATCAACGTTTGGTAGGAGCGGGTCACCGAGCAAGAGCGCGTACATAGACGGCGTGCCGGAGGTGAAGGTCACGCGGTGTTGATCGATCGCCTCCAGGGCACGGCTGGTATCGAATTCCAGCAAGATCACCATGCTCCCGCCCGTGAACATCATCGGGAATAAAACACCCCACAGCGCATTGGCGTGATACAGCGGCCCCGTGATGAGACCTCGATCCGAGCGGTCAAGCAGCATGGTTCGGCTCGTCGAGCGAGCCTGCCACCAGGTATTGCTATGGCTGAGCACGCACCCTTTCGGCCGTCCCGTCGAGCCGGAAGTGTACATCAGGATAGCTGGGTCATCGGGATCGACTAGAAGTGACTGAGCAGCCGTTGAGACAGCCGCGATAGCTGCCTCGTAGTCGCCTCCGTTCGTAGATTCATCCACTGCGAGCGTCCCCGCCAGGTTCTGGGCGGCATCTACCATAACAGTGAGCTTCCCTCCCAGCACCTCGCCGGCCACGATGAATCGGACTTCGCTGTGGCGCGTAATATAGGCGAGGGTTTCCGCTCCCAGCTTTACATTGACCAGCAGGGCCACCGCGCCCGCTCGTAGTGTCCCCAGCAGCGTCTCCACAAAGCGCCAGTCATTGCCAAGCGCAAGAGCCACAGTCTCACCCGGTTGAACCCCTGACTCCCGAAGGACTTGCGCAAAGCGCCCGGCCCGCTCATCCAATTCCCCATAGGTAAGCCGGCGAGGACCGGCAATCAGAGCGGTCCGGGCAGGATCAAGTCTGCAGGTCTCGCTGATGATGTCGCCAAAGTTGGGTGCCAGGATCCAGGGACGATCATTCACAGGCTTATCTCCAGGGTTCGATCGCTGTGGGTGAGGAGCTCACATCCCGTTTCTGTAATGAGCACATCATCCTCGAGCTTCATGTTGCCGCTTCCCGGCGCGTAGACGCCGGGTTCGATACAGATTGTCATTCCCGGCTCGAGCGGAGACTGTTCCGTATCCAGGCTGGGCCACTCGAAGGACGTGGCAAGCCCGATCCCATGCCCAATGCGGTGCGCCGGGATAAAGCCTGCGTCACGGATGATGCCCGCGCTGACCCGTTCCAGTTCGTTGCAGGGAACCCCGGGTCGAGCCAGGTTCATCGCTGCCTCGTACGCACGCCTCACCACATCCCAGGCATGAAGCTGAGCCGGCCGAGGCCGGCCGAGCACAAACGTCCTGGTTGCGTCGGCCTGGTACCCCTCGATCTCGGCACCGAGATCGATCATGATCGAGTCCTGGACAGCAAGACGACGGGCGGTGGGCCGCCGAATGGGAACCGGGTCATCGACCCCGGACACAACCGTGGTCCCGAAGGAACACGTGCCGCCGAACCGCAGCGGAATAACGGAAAGGTCCGCCGCCAGCTCACTCTCCGACATCCCGACCTGAACGCCCTGCCGCGCCGCATCAAGCATCACATCAGTGATCCTGGCCGCCTCGCGCATGAGCTTCACTTCGAGCTCCGACTTTCGGCGGCGCAGCTCAGCCACCCGCGGTCCCAGATTCGCGATCTCCATCTCGGGAAACGCTTCGCGTAGTGCGGCGTACGAGGGAGCCGGCATCCGTTCCAGGCCTGCAATGCCAAGCCGCCGCGGCTCTGCCGCCTGGAGGATCTCCCGCACCAGAGAAACCGAATCGAACGCCGCCTCCCATTGTTCGATACCGGAATGTCCCCTCGCCTCCACGATCTGCCACTGGAAGGTAAGGACGCAGCGCTCACCTGCATCCATGATCAACCAGCTATCACCGAGAACAGGCGCGAAATTTGTCAGGTATCTGAAGTGTTCGGCATGGCCATCACATCCGAACACCAGACCTACATCACAGCCGGCCTCTTCCAGCAAACGTCGTACCCTGGCGCGACGTGCCTCGAGCTCCGTTCGCCACTCCGTCATCATCGGTGATTCAATCATGAATCGCCTCCGTTCGGCGTCGGCCCACATAGAGTTCGATGACCGTCTCACCGGCAGGGCAACCCATTGGCAATCCTGTCAATCAACAACACTCCTTCTTTTGTGTAAGTAACAAGATCCTGTACGCGGTCCGCTCCGTATAGTATGGGGCCTGAAGAACACGTCCCAGGGACGCCGGCCGTACGCGTGGCACAGCGTGGTTACCCCCTTCGCCGAGCGACATTCCTTGCTGGATAGGGGCTTTGTGGATATCGATCATCTTGGCTATATCTTCGATCATGCCCTCCGGCTCTTCCCTGAGAACGCGGCACTCATCCAGGAAGACCTGACCCTCACATATGCGGATCTGAATGAGCGGTGCGATCGCGTGGCCCGCGGGTTGATCGAGCGGGGCGTTCGCCCCGGAGACCGGGTTGCTCTCATGTGGCCAAACGACATCCGCTACATGGAGGCCATGCTGGGGACGATGCGTGCCGGCGCGGTGGCTGTCCCACTCAACATCAAGCTGGGCGACGATGCTCTAACCTACGTCCTCGACAACTCCGACTCAATCGCCGTCATCGTCGGTCCGGCGCTCGGGGAGCGTGCAAAGCTGCTGGCGACTGGTCTTCCCGCCATCCGGTTTGTCGTGGGGCCGGATGCGCTTCAAACGGCCGAGGCGACCTTCGATCGACCACCATACGCGCCTGACGACGTCTGTTTTCAGCCGTACACGTCCGGTTCTACCGGCCGGCCCAAAGGTGTACTGCTGACGCATCGCGGCCAGATCTGGAACGCGGATATCGTGCGCAAGGCCGATATGGTTGACGAGACCGAACGGGCTCTCGTTGCGGTGCCCGTATATCACAAAAACGCCGGCATGACGCTCAAGATTCATCTCATCGCCGGTGGTTCGGTAGTGGTCTTGCCCACGTTCGACTCCACCAAGGTAATCGAAGCCATCGACCGGTATAAATGCACCTACATCGGCGGCGTTCCAGCCATGTACCGCATGCTTGTCAACGACACGGAAGCCCTGGCCGCGCACGATGTCTCTTCCCTGCGGTACTGCACCGCCGGCTCGGCCGACGTGCCCGCCGATCTCATCGAGCTTTTCGAGGAGCGCTTTGGCGCGCCCATCGGCAATGGCTACGGACTGACGGAGGGAGGGCCGGACGTCTTTATCGCGCCGCGCTGGGGCATTCGCAAGCTCGGTAGCCTGGGGCCGCCCTTACCGGATTGCAAGGTGCGCATCGTCGATGCGCAGGATCCCGCTCGTGAGGTCGGCATCGGCGAAGTGGGCGAGGTTCTGGTCAAGAACCCGGGCGTGACGGCAGGATACTACAAGCTCCCCGAGGTGACCGCTCAAAAGATCCGGGACGGCTGGCTGGCCACCGGGGACCTGATGCGGCGTGATGAGGACAATTACTTCTACTTTGTGGGGCGCACCGACGACATGATCAACGTCGGCGGCGAAAATGTGTACCCCAAGGAGGTGGAGGAGATCATCGTCCAACATCCCAACGTGCGCGATGTAGCCGTGGTCCCTGTTCCGCACGGTAACAAAGGGGAGGTTCCCGTCGCGTTCGTCGTGCTGCACGACCCCGGTACGGCCACGGAGAGCGAGATCAAGTCATTCTTCTTCGAGCACGGCCCCGCGTACGCACACCCGCGCTGGGTTTTCTTCCGCGAATCGCTTCCGCTCTCGGGCACCGGCAAGCTGGATCGCAAGAGCTTGCAAGAAATCGCCGTCGAGGCAGTCAGCTCGCAACAGGGGGTGTAACTCCCCTTTGCTCCATGACGGAGCAAAGGGGAATCAAAACACTCTTACTTCGAGACGAACTGCTGGCTCAGGATTTTCATCGAGCCGTTGACGTACGTCACGGTGTCGTATGTGCCACCCGTGGGGTCGCCGTTCTTGTCGAGATTGAGGGGCCCGGTCACACCGATGTAGTGGATCTTTTTTCCGGCCAGAGCTGCTTGGACGCCGGCCTTCAGATTCAACAGGGAGAACTTCAGGCCGCCGGCGGTGGCGACAGGGCGGATGTACTTGTTGATCGCCGCGCCGCTGTTGGAGTGCGCCTCGAGGGCCGCAAACGCGCAGAGCATGACGGCGTCGAAGCCGTTACCGGTATAGGCACCGGCCACGGCGCCCTTGGCCGACTTGTAGAGCTTGTTGAACTGCTTGGCGATCTTGGTCTTGGAGGGCGAGTCGGGCGTTGTCCCGTGCGCGCCGTTGAGGGCAGCCGCGGGAATCGTGCTCGGGATAGAGTTCAGTGCCAACGTATCCGAGAAGAACAGGTGCTTAGCACTGAACTTGCCGGTGCGTAGCAAGGCGGCCGCCAGCTTGCCAAAAGTGTCCGGATAGTCGCCGACGGCCAGGCCGGCCGGGTTACCACTCACGATCTGCGCCGCGACGGAGTCGTAGCTTGCCTGCGACTGGTCGGAAAGGAACGGGCCTTCCACCGTGCCGCCCAGCTTCTTCCAGTTGAGGCTAAAGAAGTCGGCCAGACCCGTGCCATACGGGTCGTTGCGGCCGGCAAACGCTACTTTCTTACCCTTCGCGCCCTTGAGATACTTCTTGGCGAGCAAAGCAAGCACTTTGCCCTGGATATTGTCCGGCGGCGCGATGCGGTACACGTAGTGGTACTGCTTGCCGAGCTCGGTGAAAGTGACGCTGGTCGCGTCCGGATTGATCATGGGGACTTTCTGGGGGAAGAGCACCGTTTTCACCACTGGGATGGACTCAAAGGTGGTAGCGGGGCCGTTGATGCACGTTGCCCCCTGGGAGAGGAGTTGGCGCGCGCCGGACACGGCCGCGGTGGCGTCACCCTGTGAATCGGCAATCGTAAACTTCACTCTAATCGACGACCCGTCTGCCTTGAGCGCCTTGTTGATCTGCGAGATGGCCACCTGCGCACCGGTCTGCAGCGGCTGCGACAGCGAGGACAGTTCGCCCGTCACCGGTTCCAGGCCGCCGATGGTCAGCGTGAACGACGGGGCAGCCGTGGTTCGCGCGTCCGTGTTCTGGTTCGCCAGCGGGAAGCCAGTCAGGATCAACGCTGAGGCAACGCCTATTCCAAACAATCTCAACACCAGCGGTCTTCCTATCATTCTTCTCTCCTTACCTCTCTGCGCTATATCTGTGCGCAGCCATGCTGCGAGATCGGGTTGCCATTCCTGTCATTTGTATAGTATTGGAATCAGCCCGCTCAGACACCAGCGCCGAGCACCTGAAGGCCGAGGTGCTCAGTCCAGGGCGCCGTCGATGCGCCGACCACCCCCCAGGTACAGCTCGCCGACCTTCGGGTCGGCGAGCAGTTCTTTGCCCGCTCCCTGAAAGCGATTCTGTCCCAGGTCCAGGACATAGCCGCGATGGGACATCGCCAGTGCGCGGCGCGCGTTCTGTTCCACCATGAGAATCGTGACGCCGGAGCGATTAATGTCAACGATCTTGGCAAAGATGACGTCGACAAATCGCGGCGCCAGGCCCGCCGAAGGCTCGTCCAGCAGCAGGATCTGCGGTTCCGGAACCAGTGCCCTCGCCATGGCGACCATCTGCCGCTCGCCGCCCGACATCGAGCCTGCCCTTTGTCGCCGCCGTTCCGCAAGCCTCGGGAAGAGTTCGTACATCACGTCGATTCGGGCGCGCACGTCGACTCCACGCCGGCCCACCGCTCCCATCTCCAGGTTCTCCTCGACGGTGAGCGTTCCGAAGACGTTGGCAAGCTGAGGTACGTAGCTCACTCCCCGGCGCGTTATGGAGTGTGGCTTCTCTCCCGTGATTTCGCGATCCTGCAGCCAGATGTGACCGGCCCGCGGCCGCAGGTACCCGAAGATGGCTTTGATCAAAGTGGACTTACCGGCACCGTTTGGACCCACGATGGTGACGATCTCGCCTTCCTCGACTGTTATATCGACTCCATCGAGGACGTTGACCTCCGGGACATAGCCCGCGGCAAGATCCTGCACGCGCAGGGCCGGCATGCGCACCGTCACTCCACGCTCTCCAACGGCACATCGCCGAGGTAGGCATCAATTACTCGCTCGTTGCGACGGATTTCGGTCGGTTCTCCATCTGCGATCACCCGGCCCTGAGCCATCACTATGACCCGATCGGAGTGCCTCATGACCACGTCCATGTCGTGTTCCACGAACAGGAATGTAAGTCCCCGCTCCCGCCGCAGCGCGTGCATGTGATCGAACAGTCGGCGTCCCAGTGTCGGATTAACGCCCGCCATGGGCTCGTCGAGGAGCACCATGGACGGCTCGACCATCAAGGCGCGTGCCAGTTCCAGCAACTTGCGTTGCCCGCCGGAAAGAGTTCCAGCGTACTCGTGTGCCTTCTCGGCCAGGCCAAACGTTCCGAGCAATTCGAGCGCTTGTTCCCGGACCTCTCGTTCACGTCGCCATGCGGCCCGCGGCCGTGTCAGCAGCCCCGTCAGGTGCTCTCCCGGCTGGTGCGAGGCGGCGAGCATCATGTTGTCCAGCACCGGCATGGTCGTCAGTGCCTTTGGGAGCTGAAAGGTCCGCACTAGTCCGGCGCGCGCGATCACATGCGGCGATTTGCGCGCGATTGAGCGCCCCTGATACTCAATGGTTCCGCGATCGGCCCGATAAAATCCGGAGACGATGTTAAACAGCGAGGTCTTGCCGGCGCCATTGGGACCGATCAACGCCGTGATGGAGCCGCGTTGAATACTGAATCCGGCGCCGTTCACCGCATAGATCCCGCCAAAATGTTTAAAGACGTTGCGAACCTCGAGCATGGGTTCCGAGCCCTCTTCGATCATCTCAGGCGCATCTCCTCGCGCTTACCGAATAACCCCTGGGGCCGGAAGACCATCAATAGGATCAACACCAGCCCCACAAGCATGAAACGCAAAGCGGCCAGTTGATCGGAGGAGAGCGGTAGGTTGAGGTAGCGGGTGCCCTCAAAGAGGCCGAAGAAAACGACGGCACCAATGGGTATCCCCACGTAGCTCCCTAAACCTGCCAGCACGAGCACTGCGTATCCCACGAAGGTGAAGTTGGTAAAGTCGTTTGGGTCCAGGGCGGCAAGATATAGCGCGAGCACATAGCCGGCAATCGCTCCGATTGCCGCAGCCAGTCCAATTGATTGGAGCTTGTACAAAAGCGTGTTCTTGCCGAGTGCTCGAGCCGCGTCCTCGTCGTCACGAATCGCCCGCAGCACACGTCCCCACGGTGTGTGCTGGAGAACGGTGAGAATCGCCATGAGAAGGAAGACCACGATCCAGGTCAGCAGCAGGAGGGGCAGGAGTTGCTGCACTCCCGGGGGCAACCCGGACAGATGTTGCGAGAGCGAGGTCGAAAGACTCACCCAGCTCGTGTCGAACCCATAAATATCGAGGCTGCCATTCGTCACCTCGCGGGCGTTGAGCAGCGTATAGCGGGCGATCTCAGAAAAAGCGATGGTAACGATCGCAAAGTAGTCGGCACGCAGGCGCAGCGACGTGAGGCCGAGAATCACGCCACAGACCACCGCAACCAACGTCGCAACCAGGAGCGCCGGCAAAAAACTCCATCCGTGCAGCACTACCAGAATGCCCATGGTGTAGGCCCCCACGGCCATGAAGCCGCTCTGGCCGAAGTTGAAGATGCCGGTGAAGCCGGCGTTGAGCTGCAGACCCAAAACGAAAATGGCGTAGATGCCGGCCTCGATACCGACGCCGACCCAGAAATCCGCGCTCAGCCAACTGGGAAGGTGCGCGACCACGGCGATCATATGCCACGCTCCACACCGAAGATGCCCTGCGGACGAATGATCAGCGTCACGATCAGCACGACGAAGCCGACGGCGATCTTCCAGCGCGGGTCGACGTAGAGCACCGCCCACTCCTGTCCCAGGCCCAGAATAACGCCACCGAGGAGCGCACCGTAGGCGTTGCCGATGCCTCCGAGGACCGCCGCGCCAAACAGAGGGAGGAGAAGCAGGGAACCGATGGTGGGGGTCAGCTGGCCAATTGACGCACCGTACAGGATACCGGCGAGCGCCGCCAGGATGCCGGCAAAGATCCAGGTGATGATGATGATGCGGTCGGTATCGATACCAGTTGCCTCTGCAAGTTCCTGATTGTCGGCGAGCGCGCGCATTTGCTTCCCTAGCGACGTAAAGCGGAGCATGAGCGCCACCAGGACGATGGCGGTGAAGCCGATAATCGTCGCGATGAGTTCTGTCCTACCGATGTACAGCCCGAGAAACGTAACCGACCGAATTACATCCACGGGCAGTGTCTGCGGCTGGCCACCCCAGATGAACTGAATTCCATTGCGGATGAGGAAGGAAAGTCCGATGGTGATGAGGATGAGCTGGAACAGGCTCGCCCGCCGTGCCCGCATGGGGCGCCACAGCACGAATTCGATGGCGACGGTCAGAACCGCGGTAAAGACCAGTCCGACAGCCGCGGCTGCCAGAAACGGCAGCCCCGCGGAACTCATCCAGAATGCCATGTAGACGCCAAAGGTCAGCAGATCTCCGTGGGCGAAGTTGGGCAGCCGCAGGGTCCCATAGACGATGGAGAGTCCGGTGGCTCCCAGGGCAAAATAAGCGCCGGTCACGAGTCCCGCGACCGTGGCCTGCGCCACGTCGTGCACTCCGCGCGTTAACAGCAGAAGGACGACCACGGCCGCGACCGTTGTGAGTCCGGCCATACGAGAATCGCGCAGTAATCTACTCCCGCGCCCCGGTTGGTCAAGATCACCCTCAGCCGGATCGCCCGCGGATGCGCCCAAGACCGTAACAGCACCAATCGCTGCCGGATCAGACTCCGACACTCTTCCGTCTCCGTCCCGTCTTTTGTCCCCATGCCGCTGCTCGATCTCACGCCGCTCCATCGGCCGGCAGCTTGCCGAATCCTGCAGCGCGGGGCCACGGGATCAGGAGATACTTATACTATCAAGACCGTGGCGGGTCGCTTGACGCCCCGGCGATTGCTCCCGCGGCTGCAAAGGTGCCGATGCCGACGGCGCATTCATTTCCCTCCGCATCGCGCAGAGTGGCTCGTGCACTTCCTATCCTGCGGCCGGCGCGCAGAACCTCGCCTTCAGTGGTCACCGTGCCGGCAAGGACCGGGCGAAGATAGTCCACGCGTAAGTCGACCGTTACCCAATCGTGCTCGCTGCCGGCGATGAGTGCAAAGGTGACAGCCGTATCGAGCAAGGTAGCGATGATGCCGCCGTGCACGGTTCCACGTGCGGCGTCTACCACGAAGTCACCACCCACGGTGGCGCGGCAGATCACGCCCCGCTCCGTGCGGCTGATCGCGATACCCAGGTTCCGATGCAACGGAGCCTGATCGCAGAGCGCCTGGAGATCAAGCTCGGCCATGCGTTACCTGGTCCGGAACGACGATGACCTTACCGAAGGTGCGTCGCTCCTCGATCTCGGCTTCCGCCTCTCGTATCTGGGAGAGCGGGAAGACGCCGTGGATCACCGGCTCGAGCTCGCCGCGCTGCACGAGGTCCACGATGGTACGCAAGTCATCGCGCGTCCAGCCATCGGATCCAACAATTGTCAGCTCGCGGGTCCACACGTACCGGAGGTCCGTCACCGCCTCGTAGCCGGTGGTCGCGCCGCAGGTGACCAACTTGCCTCCAGGACGGGTGCACCGAATGGAACCCGGCCAGGTATCCTGGCCGTTGTAATCGACCACGACATCCGCGCCCGTCTTACCCGTGAGTTCCCAGACACGGCGGCTAAAGTCCTCGCGGGCGGTATTGATTGTTTCGTCCGCTCCAAGATCCCGTAGCCGCGCCAGCTTGGCATCTGACGAAGAACAGGCGATCACCTTTGCTCCGATGCGATGGGCGAACTGGACGCACGCTACCCCCACGCCGCCGGCAGCGCCGAGGATTGCGATCGTCTGCCCGGCTTCGAGCTGAGCGCGAGTACAGAGCATGCGATACGCCGTGCCGTAGGCGATGGGCAGGGCCGCAAAGCGTTTGAGGTCAACCTGATCGCCCTCGAGCGGAATCGCATTCTCTACCGGCACCACAACGTATTCGGCCAGCCCTCCCCACGGTCCCTCGCCCAAGGCGTGACCATTCACTATGGGATCAAGCAACACGGGCGAGTTGATGAGATACTGTCCCGACTGGTCGCCGGCCGCCTCAACCCAGCCGGCGATATCGCCGCCGGAGATGTGGGGAAACGTGAACCGCATACCGGGCATGCCGCGTCGGACAAAAATATCGAGGTGATTGAGGGCACACGCGCCTACCCGCACCAGAATTTCACCTGGTCCAGGGGACGGACATTCCACTTCTCCCACTTCGAGCACATCGGGTCCTCCGTGCTCGCGGATCAAGGCAGCACGCATCATCACCATGACATCTCCTTTTCCAGCCAGCCACGCAGCGAGCAGGACCCGTTGCACCCTCTGAATGCCTCAATATGCCAGATACTGCCTGCTGGTATGGTGAAGCACCAGCGCCGTGAGCGGGCAAAGCACGGCCAGAGTCTAGCAGCCCGGCACCTCTTGTCCCACGGAGGTTTGTTTGATCGACCATCTGGTGTACGCGACGCCCGACCTCGAGGCATCGGCACGCGATTTCGGCGGGCGACTAGGCGTGTCCCCTGCTCCGGGAGGACAGCATGTGGGTCGTGGAACCAGAAACTATCTCCTTAGCCTCGGGGCCAGTTCGTATCTCGAGCTGATCGGTCCCGATCTCGAGCAGCCGGAGTTCTCGGGCGTACGCTCGATGGGTCTGGACACGCTCGACGGTCCTCGACTGGCTGCATGGGCCATACACGTCCCCGACATGGAACTCGCCGTCGACCAGGCCAGAAAACGCGGGTATGATCCGGGGCCGGCGCATTCGATGAGCCGCCGACAATCCGATGGGCAGATATTGAACTGGAAGTTGACGGACGTGCCGGGTGACGTCGTACCTTTTCTCCTGCCTTTCCTCATCGATTGGGGCGACTCGTTACATCCATCGCAAACGGCGCCGAAGGGGGCTCGGATGCTTGAATTTCGCATCGAAAGCCCGGATCCGGAGAAGATTCTGAACTCACTCGAGTCCCTGGGCATACGCGTTCCCGTCGAACGGGGCGAGCGTCCCCGACTCGTTGCCACGATTGAAGGCCCGGACGGCACGGTAAGGCTGGAGTAGATCAGCACTGTGTCTGTCCAAATCCCGAATCGACCATTCACCCAAGCCCGGTGGCACCCACTGATCAGCCGGGGTGCGGGAGCAGGTATCGACAAAATTTGCCGTCGCTGTGCCAAATGCCGAGCGGACTACACCGGGTGGTGCCATAGTCTTCGCTTTTGACCTACCACACGTTGAACCGAGGTCGTGAACACGACACCCGCTCTCCTCGCTTCAGCGTACCGTGGGTCCTTGCGCTATTGGGTTGAAGCGAACCACCACCTCCAGCCCG
>DAINCT010000040.1:0-3033 GCA_036732245.1 Chloroflexota bacterium
TGTGGCCCAGAGCTCGTACGGTCGCGCGATGGGGGTGAGCGCCGTGAGGACCATCTGCCCGGATGAGGGGTGATCGGAGGGGAGGGAGTGGTTTTCCATGACGATCGAGACCCTATCGGTCTGGCGGCGAACCCGGTTGGTATTTCCGCCGTACAGGGAGCAGCGATTTCCTGCGATCGGTGTTACGCCGTCCCAGCCGACGGCGTTTTGCAGGGCGGCGCCGAGACACCCGTGCACGTGAGTGGCCGTCCGATTCTGTAGGTGGAAGGTAAAGACGATGGCCGGCAGCCCGCTCGCTGCGGCGTCCAGCGGCACGAACGGAGACCAGGCTTCCAGGCTCACCTCCACCGGCAGCGCGGCGTCCTCACAGGTGACATGCGCGAAGGGATAGGCGCCGGTAAAGGTCGTACGTTCGACCCCAGAAAACCGCGTGAGGAGCGTTCGCTGGTCGTCGGGGACGACATCATCGTTCACCAGCGGAGTCTGCTCCGTTCCCGATATCAGGCTCTCACGCGATTGCAGAATGCGCACCACATCTCTGGGCGGTTCGGTGCTAGAGGCCCGAAGTGCGAAGAAGCTGTCGGGCACGAATCCGAGGTGGTTGGCCTGGTTCACGATCTGCCACTGACGTAGCGCTCCGTCACCGCAAAGCGCGATTTGTCCGGTGCCTATGCCGCCCAGCGGTAGCGCGAGGTAGCGCAGCGCGTCCTGCTCATACCTATAGCCCAACGTCGCTCGCTTGCCGACTGCGTCCGGCTGGTCGTCCGCGGATGTCACATCTTGCCTCGCTCGATTTCGGTCGGGCCACGACAGACACCATGTGGCCGTTCATGTCCGCCAGGAGCCTGCACGCGGCGCGACATCTGGACGGTTGTATGTGAGCACGATTTCGAAGTTGACCGGTTACACATCGTGTGCTAGCATAATCGCACGGATGTAATCGATTACGCAATCGTTTACGTAATCGATTTACTGGAGTAGTGATGCCCACTATGAAGGATGTCGCACGACACGCCGGTGTCTCAACCGCCACCGTCTCTCATGTCCTCAATGGGACGCGCCTCGTGCAACCGGAAACCAGCGAACGTGTGCGCACGGCCATCGCCAGCCTGCAGTACGAGACCAACGGTACGGCGCGCAATCTGCGTGTGCGCACCACCTCGACCTTTGCCCTGGTTGTCCCCGATCTCAGTAACCCGTTCTTTCCCGAAGTCGCCGTCGTGATCCAGCAGGAAGCTGCCCGCGCCGGCTACGATGTCGTGATTTACAGCATCGACGTGCCGCACGGTGAGAGTGCGGATCTGTTCGAACACTACCTGCGTGCCATTCGTCGCAAGCGCTATGACGCCGTCATCTACGCCGAAACCTTGCTCGTCACTCCCACCGCGCACCAACAGCTCATCGATTCAGCGACGCCCATCATCTTGATCGGCGGTACTCCCCATCCTCAAGCCGATCGGGTCTACATCGACAATTACGCCGCCGCGCGTGACGTCATGGCCTACCTCGTCGGCAAGGGACATCGGAAGATTGCACACATCACCGGTGCTGCCGGCATGGCGTCTGCCAGTACGCGCCAACAGGGGTACCGCGATGGCCTGCTGGCAGCCGGGATCACGCCCGATCCGGGGCTCGAGGTTGCCGGTTCGTTCCTGTACGAGGGTGGTTACCTGGCGATGCAACGGTTGCTCGAGCACACGCCGCGGCCTTCAGCGGTCTTCGCCGCCAACGACGAAACCGCTCTGGGCGCCATGTGCGCCTGCGTCGATGCCCATGTCGGCGTGCCCGATGAGGTTGCAATTGTAGGTTTCGACGATATTGCACTGGCCGCCAACGTGCGGCCCGCCTTAACCACGGTATATCACGGTCAGCGCGAGATCGGTCGCGAAGCCATACGTCTGGCAGTCAGTGCCCACACCCAGCGCACACCCGAAGGAGGCGAGGAGCAAAAGCAGACTGTTATCGTCCCGCACCGCTTGATCGTACGCGACTCCGGTTAATGCCCGATTGCCCTCTGACGACCGCGCAGGCGGCGTCAGAGTCAAAAAGGGAGGCACGCCACGTCCTCATTCGATCGACCAACCCTACATGGAGGAGACAAGGAGTAGAGTTCATGTCCACGTCGACTGATTCAACCACAACCGATGCCGTCGAACCGACCACCCCAGGGGTTTCACGCAAGACGTTCCTGACCACCGCCGCTAAAGCGGTGGCAGGCGCCGCCGTGGCCGGTGCTGCTCTGGAGAGTGGCTCAGTCCTGGCAGCGGGCCAACGGGCCCACCTGCCCGAGATCATGCGCAAGGGAAGCCAGGTAACCCTCACCTACTATTTCGGGGCAAATCCGGCCGAAGCGCAGGTGCGTCAAAAGATTTTCAACCGCTTCATGGCGGCCAACCCCGACATCAAGATCGTCAGTCAACTGGATGGCACGACACATCTTCAAAAATTCAACACCGAAGTTGCGGGCGGCAATCCACCCGACATCACGATGTCATGGGAACTCGACTATCCGGCGTACGCCAAGCGTGGCGTGTATATGGACCTTCATCAGTTCATCAATCATGACAGCCAGTTCCAGCAGCAGGTGATGAGCCAGGAATACCCGGCTGTGCTCCATATGTTTTCCCAGAACAAGAAGCTGTATGTGCTCCCGGAACAAATCACGGATACGGTGCTCTACTACAACAAGGATCACATGGCCGCGGCCGGGCTCAAGATGCCGACCTCCTGGAACGACAAGACCTGGACCTGGGACAAGTTCCTGAGTTACGCGAAGAAACTGACCCAGACCTCTGGGGGCCGGATCACGCGGTACGGCTACGCCGAGATGTGGGGCTGGGCGCTAACGGCCGCCAATGTCATTGCCGCGGCCAATGGCGGAAACTGGTTCAAGCAGGCCGTTGGCCCGAAAGCCGGCTCGAGTAACCTGGCGAGTCACAACATCTCCGATGCAATCCAGTGGTACGCCGACCTCACCAATGTCCACAAGGTCGCGGCGTCCAACGCAGCACTCACCTCGCAACCCGGCTTCCA
>DAINCT010000040.1:3043-15978 GCA_036732245.1 Chloroflexota bacterium
CCGGTTTCCAGCAGTTCATGGCGGGTAAAGCGTCGATGGGTATCGTCGGGCATTGGTTCTACTCTGCCTTCTCGACCACCAAGGGACTCAACTTCGACATCGCGCCTGTCCCGATTGGGCCAGGGGGTGGCAGTCATTCCCGCACGAACCTGGGTGGCACCGGCATTTCCATCAGTGCCAAAACGAAGCATCCGGAGCAGGCGTGGCGCTTCGTGAAGTATTGGGCCGGCTTGCAGGGCCAGAACACCATTGCGCGGGACGGGCTCTGGGTGCCGGCGCTAAAGAACATTGGCCAGTCGTCCAGTTACACGCACTCCAACAGCGCCATGGCGCACGCGACAGTGTTTACGAACGTGCTGAAGGAAGGGTACGTTCATCCCCTACCGATCAGTCGCGCCTGGCCCGACTTCAGCATTCCGTGGTTTACCATCATGACCGACATCTGGGATGGGAAAACGTCCGCCGCCAGTGCGCTGGCCGCACTGGACACGACCATCAACAGCGACATCAAGAAGTACGGTTAAATAGCACAACAGGGCAGGCGGGCGAAGGGCACAGCATGTGTCTTTCGCCCGTTGATGGTAAGGAGGTTGCATGCGCTTGCTGTCGTCGCGCTCGCTGGCCACGGTTGAACGAAGCAACACATGGCGGCGTTCCTTCCGGAAGTACTGGCCGGCGTACCTGTTCATTCTGCCGAATTTTGTGGGCGTGACCGTCTTCCTCCTCTTCCCGGTACTGTTCGCGCTGTATATGAGCTTGCAGAACTGGGATGGAGTGACCACGCCTCAGTTCATCGGCTTGACCAACTTTCAGAACATCTTTGCCGACGAGATTTTCTGGCGAGCTCTCAGAAATACCGTGGTCTATACCGTGCTCACGGTCCCGACGGGCATCGTCTTGAGTCTCGCGGTGGCTTCCTTACTCAATCAACGGGTACGTGGCCTGTCATTTTTTCGTGCCGCGATGTTCGTGCCGGTTGTGACGTCGGCGCTGGCCGTGGCGGTCGTGTGGAAGTGGATTTTCGACTATAACAACGGACTTATCAACGATGTTTTGAGCATGCTCGGCTTCAACCAGATTCCCTGGTTGAGCGACCCGGCATGGGCCATGATCGGACTCGCCATGATCGGCGTGTGGCAAGGATTCGGGCTCACGACGGTCATCCTGGTAGCCGCTCTCCAGAACGTGCCCGTGTCCTTGCTCGAAGCGGCATCGATCGATGGTGCAGGCGCCTGGCGACGCTTCCGCAGCATTACGCTCCCGCTCATCGTACCGGCGATTCTCTTCGTCTCAATTACGTCGTTTATCTCGTCGTTCCAGGTTTTTGCGCAGGCCTACTACATCGGAAACGGCGGCCCAGACTATGGAACGACCGTCATGAATCTCCTGATTTTCCAGCGTGCGTTCCAACAGAATCGATTTGGAGAGGCATCCGCCCTGGCATATATCCTGTTCGCCATCATTTTCGTGGTGACGATGGTGCAGTTACGGGTAAGCCGGGACGCCACAAACGCCGCCTCGGAATTTGAAGTGTAAGACGCAGGCCAGGCAGGACATTCGCCTGGGCGGAAGTGGAGCGATGGAATGAGCACGCAAACGACGGGTTCCGCGGGATCAACGTCCCGATCGTCGCGGGTCGGACTGGGCACGCGGCTGACTCGATCCGGCGCCGCGCTGGGGATCTATCTCTTGCTTGCCCTGGTCGCCATCATCGCCCTGATCCCCTTCTTCTGGATGGTGACCACCTCGCTGAAAACGGCCCTCGAATCCAGCACCTACCCGCCCACACTGCTGCCCAGCGTGCCGCAATGGCACGATTATCGGGACGTCTTCAACGCTGTTCCGTTTCTTACCTTCTTCCGGAACACCGTGGTCTACTCCGTCCTGGTGACATTGGGACAGCTCGCGTTCTGCTCGACCGCGGCATTTGCGTTCGCGCGGCTGCAGTTTCCGGGTCGCAACGTGCTGTTTCTGCTCTATCTCGCCACGCTGATGATTCCAACCTCCGTCACTCTGGTGCCCAGTTTCATCCTCATGAAATGGTTCGGCTGGCTCGATACGGTGTGGGTGATGACCGTGCCGGGGATGCTGGGTAGCGCCTTCGGAACGTTCTTGCTGCGCCAGTTCATGCTGACTATTCCACGCGAGCTGGATGAAGCGGCCATGATCGAGGGAGCCAGCTACTTTCGTATCTATTGGCAAATCATCCTGCCGCTGGTTCGGTCTCCGCTGGTCGTGCTGACCGTATTGACCGTTATGGCGGTATGGAACGATTTCGCCTGGCCGCTGGTCATGCTGAACAGCAACAACGTCATGACCCTGACGCTGGGTCTGGCGGTGTTCGCAACCGGCGGCACCGAAGAGTACACCAACATTCCACTCGTCATGGCTGCCGCGACCATGACCGTCGCGCCGTTGATCCTCATCTTTTTTGTGGCGCAACGCTACTTCATCCGTGGCATCGCCCTCACCGGATTTGGGGGACGGTAGTGGGATCGATGAATCAGATCGCACTTGAATGTGACCGACTGCGCGTGGTGGTCGACGGATCGACGGGCGCCTTCCGGCAGATCGACCATCGTCCGGCCGGGATCTCGCTTATTGCGCAGCCCGAGATTGCAGCTCGCAACCCGTTCCTGATCGTCTTCGCGGACGGTACCACCCTGCAAACCTGGCAGAGCTGCGTGGTCAGTTCCGATCGTGCGTCGCAGTCAATGACTGTAGCCTGGACACTGGAGAGGATGCTGGAACTCAAGGCGCAGCTTCATCTGGACGCGGAGACCGGCGATCTACGCTGCACCCTCACCCTGGAGAACCCGGAAAGCGCGCCGGTGGCAGCTGTCGCTTACCCCTATGTGGCGGGCATCGGCCGGCTGGGTGCCGAGCCCGAGGGGGATGAACTGGTACACCCGTACGCCACCGGCTTCGTCGTGCGCAATCCGCTCGATCACCTGCCTCCTGTCACCGGCGAGACCATGGGGGACAAACCGGTGGTCCTTGGCCTCTATCCCGAGGGGTTCAGTGGCAGCACCATGCAGTTCATGGCGTATAGCGCGGTGGGACGCGGAGGATTCTACGTGGCCGCCGAGGACGGTGCGGGTCGGGAAAAATGGCTGAACTTTTATCGTCATCCAGAGGGTGATCTGCGGCTGTCGGTCTGGCATGGCCCGGACAACTATGCCGACGAACGAAGCGTGAAGCCCGACTATGTCACCGTCCTGGCGGCACTCGACGGAGGCACCTGGTACGACGCGGCAGAGCGGTACAAGACCTGGGCGGTGGAACAGTCGTGGGTAGCTCAGGGCCCACTCTGGTCACGCGAAGATCGCTCCCGCCGGTTGCTCGAAGAGATCGGGGTCTGCACCTTCGGGATCAATCCACGCTGGGATCGGTCCCCCTGGTTAACTGCGATCGATGAAATCGCCGGTACGCCCGTACTCCATGTTCTCGGCCCCAATTGGTCGCGGGTCGAATCCAACTACATGAACAACCACCCGGGGGGACTGGCGGACTGGTTCCCGGCGACCTTCAATCCAGAAAACCTGCGGGTCATCCGGGAGAATCACGATTGCCTGGTCCCATTCGAGTTCGATCTGCTGTTTGGCCGCGCCGAGGGAAGCAGTGACACTGCAGCCGGAACCGAAGCGCTGCAAGTGATTCCACGGCCGACCCTCAGTCGCGATGCCTACGACTTTCCATTTCTCTGCCCGGTTACGCCCTTCGCGCGGGATCTGCACGTGGCACGCGATCGCACGCTGGCCGGCGAGTATGGGGTGGACGGGGTCTACTACGACATCTCGGTGAACAACGTCCGGCACATCTGCCTCTCATCCGAGCACGGTCACGAGCCCGGGGATACGGTCGCCCTGACCGCGGCATATCGCGCCCTGCTCGCCGACACAGCCGGCGCCATGCGCGACGCTACCGCCGGCAGGGTGGTCCCCCAGGGGACGGAGATGATTAACGAGCAGATGCTGCCGGTCGTCGCCTTCTATCAGGCACGCGCCGAGGCAAGCCCTGCTTCGACCTTCGAGGCGGGTCCCTTTCGCAATCTGATCAAGGCGGGAATGGCCGAAAAAATTCCGCTCTTCGCGTACGTCTACCACGAATACGGCCCGGTGCGGCTCGACGGCTGGGCCAAGCTGAGCCGCGAGCAGGGCGAATTCGTCTACTTCGTGCTCGGTCGCGTCTTCCTGCAAGGTGGTCTGATCGAACTCAACTACGAGTTCAGCGGTCTGGAGGACCTCGATGAGTCGAGTGACGCGGCGGTCGAACACTATTTCGCGTTTGACCGTCGCCAATACGCGATCGATCCCGAGCTGGCGGAGTTCGTTTCTGTCCTCAGCCGGGCACGCGTCGGACGAGCGAACCGGTATCTGGCCTATGGTGCGATGCGGCGTCCGGCGCCATTCGTTATCCGGGGAGAAGCAACCATCGAGCTCGACTACTTCCTCTATAACTGTGCCCAGAATATCCCCGAGTACGAGGATCGCGGTGTGATGACCGTGCCCACCGTGTTACAGACGGCATGGCAGTATCGAGACCAGAGCGCAGCTTGGCTGCTGCTGAATGTCGGTCGAGAGGACACCTGGATCGAACTGACGCTCGATCCATCCATGATCGACGAACTCCGCCCCGGCACCTACACCGTGACCGAATGCCGGGAAGGGAAGCAGCCGCGGGAGCTGGGTCATCTCTCCCATCGGCGGGTCGTTGAGCTCACCCTGCCGCCGCGCTGCCCCGTGCTGTTGGAAGCCCTGCCGAGTTCGATGGAGACGACATGACACACCTGCGACCCATGCTCCTGCTTTGCCTGATATGCGCCGTGGTCGGTTTCAGCACCTTGAATAATGGTGCGAGCCCAGCCCGCGCCCGTGGCCTGCGAGCGGACACTCCCCAGTTTCCGTATCGAGTAAGCGGTGTAAAGAAGGTGGCGCAGCTCATCGGGCCGACACCCAAGAGCCCGTATGCGCCGTATGCGCCATCGGCCCATTCCATCAACGACACGACACGGTGGGACATCTGCAGCGGCGACCTGGGGAGTCTGATGTATTCGCAGGGCACGGCATATATCACCCTGGGTGATAACTACAAAAGCTGTCCGCCGGGCACGGGCGGTCCAGGCGGGGGGCTGAACCCACCTAACTGGCGATCAAATGCCGTGGGGGTCATCCCTCACCCAGCCGACTTCACGCACGGGCTGCACATCACGCGCTGGATCAGCCGGGACGGCAAACACGCCATGGAGGTCATCCCATCGGTGCACAATGCGGGTGACTGTGAGGGCAATCAACCCAAAGGTTGCGAGATTACGACCATCCCGACGTACGGATTCGCCGTTCAGGGGCACCTCTTCCTGGCATTCATGAGCGTCCATCACTGGGGAGACCCCGGTCGCTGGGATGTCAATTACTCCAGCCTCGCCATGTCGGCCAACCAGGGAAAGACCTGGACGGTGGAGACCCATGCGATCAAGTGGGGCCAGACCAGCAACTTTGCGCAGGTTGCCGTCACTCCCGATCCCACGGGCCGGTACCTTTTGTTCTACGGCATCCCCGGCGGACGCTTCGGATCCGTGCAACTCATGCGTACCCTGAACACCTGGCTTGCCGTGTTGAATCCCAAGGACTACCAGTACTTCAGCGGAACGAATAACGGCCAAGCGCAATGGAGCAGCAACAGTGCGCAGGCGGTCACGGTGGCGGATGCGCCGGTCGGCGAGCTCTCGGTCATCTACGATCCGGGCCTCAAGCACTGGTTGATGACGTATCTGCAGGGCAACGGCGATCTGGTCATCCGTAGCGCCACCCAGTACTGGGGTCCATGGTCACGGACGGCGTCGCTCGCCACCCAGCAGCAGTTCCCTCAGCTCTATGGCGCTTTCATGAACCCACACTTCCTGGCGAACAACGGTCATACCATCTACTTCGTCATGTCGCAGTGGATCCCCTACAGCGTGTTCTGGGTAAAGGCGACCCTGAATGCCGTGGGGGGATAGTGACACCGAATCGATGCTATGAGCTGTAACGAGCGAACCTATCTGGCCCGGCGCACGTACCAGCCGGCACATCCTGTGGGGGGCGGCCCGGGCGCCGGCCAGCCCCCTCTCCACCCCAGTGGCCGGTAACTCCATCGAAATGCGCTCTAGAAGGGACAACGACATGAGCGGCTCTGAAGGACTCGGTCTAGGACTCGGCAATCTATCTCTACTTTCATCGGCGGAGACGCGCTCCATCAGCCCGGAAAACTTTAGCGGTGAGAAAGGCCGGGGCGGAATGGCGATCGCGGGCACGGGCGAGCAGGCGGCACGAGACCTGGGTAAGGGCTGGAAAGTCTCACCCAGCATCGTGATCGAGCCCGGCGCCACCGTGACCCTGGCCGACATCACCGGTCAGGGCGCTATCCAGCACATCTGGATGACGACCCATACCCAGCATTGGCGGGAGTTGTTTCTTCGCATGCATTGGGACGAGGACACCTCTCCGGCCGTACAGGCGCCGGTCGGCGATTTCTTCGCGAACGGCTGGGGAAAATTCAGCCAGGTGAGCTCGTTGCCGGTGGCCGTGAATCCCAACGGCGGCTTCAACAGCTATTGGGAGATGCCGTTCCGGCGGGCGGCCCGGATCACCATCGAAAATCTTGGCGCTCAGCCGGCAACCCTCTACTACCAGGTCGACTACGCGCTGACGGAGCTCCCGGGCGGTGCTGCCTACTTCCACGCGCACTGGCGACGCAGTAATCCCCTTCCTTATAAGGGAGTGCACACCTTGCTCGACGGGATCACCGGTACCGGCCACTACGTCGGCACCTATATCGCCTGGGGCGTGAATAACTCCGGCTGGTGGGGCGAAGGCGAGATCAAATTCTATGTGGATGGCGATCGCGACTATCCGACAATCTGCGGCACCGGGACGGAAGATTACTTTGGCGGGGCCTGGAACTTCGACGTGCCGTCACAGGGGTATACCGCGTTCACGACTCCATTCCTGGGTCTCAGTCAGATCCTGGCACCCGATGGCCAGTACCAGAGCCAGCACCGGTTTGGCATGTATCGCTGGCACATCATGGATCCCATTCGTTTCAAATCCGATCTGTGCGTGACGATCCAGGCGTTGGGGTGGCGGTCCGGCCAGCGGTATCTCCCCTTGCAGGACGACATTGCGTCGACCGCATTCTGGTACCAGCAAGAGACTGCTTCGTCTCCCCCGCTGACCCCCACGGCCGACGAACTCGAGGTGATCTGAGCGAGGAGACCCAAGACTTCTTCCACCCCTCGCTACATACGGTATGCGGGCCGTAGCTCGCCGCTCCGTCGGCGAGTGGTCGTGAGCCCCGATGTCCCGACCCGATGACGTATACCGGTTGGAACGGCAATGGTGGCAGCAGTATCGCACCCGGCGAGGAGGGCGGATCGCCACGCGGGGCGATTCTTGTGTCTTTCTGTCCGCCGTTTGGCGGCACAACCGCGACTAACTCTGACTCGTGGGCAGGAGATCAGCAGCGACCTTGTCACGCGTCGGCCCGCCCGCTCGGTCCGTCCATCTATCTGCGCCGCCCAGGACGACCAAGTAGGTTTGCATCACACCCTTGCCTTTGATCTCAACCGGGTCTCGCCCTTCAAATACGTACTCATCCCGCAGCCGCAGGTATGTGGCCTCGCTGACATGAATTGCATCGGGGAGACCATGAGACTCCATTCGGCTGGCAGTATTCACCACGTCGCCCCATACTTCGTAGAGGTACTTGTGGGTGCCGATCACTCCCGCGACGACTGGACCGCCGGAGCTGATGCCGATCCGCAGGTTCAGCGGCCATCCACTCTCCCTGGCAAGTCTGCGCACGACATTCTGCATGTCGATGGCCATCTCGACCGCAGCCTTGGCATGATCGTCACGGGGTGCGGGGAGACCTGCCACGACCATGTACCCATCACCGATGGTCTTGATCTTCTCCAGACCGTGGCGCTGAGCGATCGCGTCAAAGCCGGAGAAGAGACGGTTCAGCATCTGCACTAACTCGGCCGGCGAGACCTGCGAGGAGAGATGGGTGAACCCCACGAGATCGGCGAAAAGCACGGTGACGTCGGAGTAGGTGTCGGCGATGAGCTCCTCGCCGCGTTTCAGCCGCTCGGCGATCGCGCGAGGCAGAACGTTGTAGAGGAGCGCATCCGAGCGGGCTTGTTCTTGCTCCAGACGCATGGCAAAGTACCACACGGTGGCGCAGACAATAAACCCGACAACGCCAACGTTGAGAACGAAAAATACCTCACGCACGACCGACTGTGTTGGGGCGGGCGGTGGAAGCTTCGCCAGTTCGAGGATGCCGGAGCCGGCCGCGAGCACGACGAAGGCCCCAGACCACGGCACGGCACGGCGTGCCCCATGGAACAGAAAAGCCATCAACGGCGCCAGCAGCGACCACAGGATCACGGCACTTCCGGGAACGAATCCGCCCAACGCATATTGCATGGCGGCCGGCAACAGGAGCATGAGTGTAATCTGTCGTGTGGCGTAGGGACCAAATTCCTTTGTCACCAGGAAGCGAGCCGTACTCACGGCACTGAGCACCATGTAAACCAGCGGAGCCGCCGCCGCGAGGTAAAAGCCTAATACCCCGTAGCTCACCACCCACATAGGGCAGAAGGCGACCTTGAGCGTCACACCTAATGTGAGCAGTGCCTTCTGGCGCCGTAGGATCTCGGAGTCGTTAGGCGCGACTCCAGCGTGCATCCAGGTCGTGATCCACTGAAGGATTCTGCTTGCACGGTGTTGCGAAGGCGGCTCAGGTAGTGTGACGTGAACGGTTGTTGTCACTTGCCTGGCCCACATTCACGGACGTATCTTAACTGCACCGGACTGCCTTCATGCCGCCGACGCCACGCTCCGATGACGAAAGAGCTGATCGATTGGCTGCCCCGTCATGGTAGCACTCTTGACAGTGGTGCACCAGTGTAGAGGCAGGTCCGGTTCGCCGGCAACGGGGCATCTGTCACAGCACCTCCGAGCAGTCGGTCGTACGCTCGTACACGTCGTTCCAGCGTGTCATCAGGTGATCGCAGCGGTGTCTGTGAGACGTTCAATTTCCCGCCGGTCAAGAGATTGTTCCGAGCGGACGGTTGCGCGTGGGGCGAGGTCGGGCCAATCGCGTCTATCGTGCAAAGACACCTACGCCAGCAAACTGCGGCAAATACTCCGCATTCTCTTGCTTGATGTCTCGCCAGAGGTCGCGGGCCGCATCGAAGGAGGGGACCAACGGATTCGCGGTGAGCGCCAGGAGGGCGGCGCGTTCGTCGCCGCCGATGGCTGCTTCGATTGTCAGTTCTTCGTACGCTTTCACGTGTTGCACCAGCCCACGGATGCTGAAAGGCAGGCGGCCGGCCGTGATGGAATGCGCGCCCTGATTGTCGATTACTGCCGGCATCTCAACGGCCACGTCCTCCGGCAGATCCTCCAGAGCGCCGTTGTTGCGGCAATCCACGATGTGCACCACTCCCTGATCGGTGGCGATGGCCGTCACCAGCGAGACCGCGAGCGTGGAATAGTGCGCGCCGCCTCGCTTTTCGAGCAGCGGGGGTTTGCAACAGAGACCGGGATCGCGGTAGCTCTCGAGGAGCTGTTGCTCGATCTCCCACACCTGTTCGCCCCGCGTGGGGCCACCCTCCCGCTGCTCCGCCAGGACCCGCCCCTGGTGATAGAAGTAGCGCAGGTATGAGGAGGGGATCATGCGCAGGGTCGCGATGAGTTCGGGATCGAAGGTCGAGTCCCGTGCATCCAGCTCGGCGATGAAGCCGTCCAGCACCGAGTCGGTGATGTCCTCCCCATCCAGGAAGATGTGGCGCACCCACGAAAGGTGGTTCAAGCCGACGCAGTCGATGCGAACCTGCTCCGGCGTCGTGCTCAGCGCATGCGCGATTTCCGCCTGCATCCCGAACGGCGAGTTGCACAGCCCCATCACCTGCACGCCGCCGTATCGCAACAGTGACTCCGTCACCATGCCGGCCGGATTCGTGAAGTTGATCATCCAGGCGTGCGGTGCCAGCTCGCGGATATCCGCCGCGATGCCGAGCGCCACCGGGATGGTGCGCAGCGCCTTGGCGAAGCCGCCTGGGCCGGTCGTCTCCTGGCCCACCACGTCGTGCCGGCGTCCCATCTTCTCGTCGCGAATGCGCGCCGCCTGGCCGCCCACCCGGATCTGATTCAGCACGAAGTCGGCGCCGTCGATGGCGCGCCGCCGATCTTCGGTCGCGGTCACGAGAACGTCCTTCCCGGCCGCCTGGAACATCCGATCCGCCATGGCGCGCAGGATCTCGAGCCGGTCCGCGTTGATGTCCACCAGCGCCAACTCGCGGACCGGCAAGACATCGCTTCGCTCGATCAAGCCCTCGATCAACTCCGGCGTGTAGGTGCTGCCCGCGCCGACCACGCATATCTTCCAGCCATCCGATCCATTCGTCATGTCCCGACCTCCTCCGCCGCTCTGCCGGCGAGCCGTTCGTAACTGGCCTTGGCCCTCGCGCGTATCGTACCGTGCACCTCGTGGTCCACCAGATCGAAGCCGCAAAATAGGGCTCCAAGCACCGGTTCGATCTCTGGTCGGACCATGCGTGCCAGCGGAGCGGCTTCGCCCAGGCGGCACCGCACGGTATCGATCAAAAGCGGTGATTCGGCCTTGAAAATACTGCCCGCCAGCACGACATCGGCCGGTACGTCCAGGATCTCCAGGCGGCGTAGTAGGGCCAGCGCCGTATCCGCGACCTCGATCCCGGAACGCTCGACCAGATCGCGCGCCACACCATCTCCGGCGTTGGCGACCGCGAACACAATCGGGGCCAGGATATGCGTCGGTATGCGCTCGCCCTGCCGGAAGTACAGTGTGCGAATCAGCGAGTCCACATCCGACACGCCGAACGCGGCCAGGACCGGTTCACGCAGCGCAGTCGACCTGCCCCGTCCATCGTCCCCTCGAACCACCAGGAAGATCGCCTCGCGGCCCAGGTCGCCGCCACCGCCCCAATCGCCCGAAATCCAACCCAGGGCGGGAAGACGAATCTCTCTGCCTGCCGCGTTGCGTCCCAGGGCGTTGACTCCACTTCCCCACCCCACGACGACCACGTCGCGGCGGTCAGAGCCGGAGCGGAGCGAGGCCACGATGTCGTTTTCCAGGTGCATGCGCTGCGCCAAACGCAGCTCCGCCAGTGCCGGCCGTAGTAGATCGAAGTCCTCCGGTAGATCGGCGCCCGCGATGCAGTAGGCAGCCGCCTCGACCTCATCCGGCCGCACTCCACCCAGAGCGAGGGCCTGGGCCACGGCCAGACGTACCTGTTCCATGGCGCGATCGATACCTAGAACCTGGTGATTGGCCGATCCGGTCCGACCGATGCCCCGCACCTCGCCGGTCGCGTCGGCCACCACCGCCAGTGTCTTCGAGCCGCCGCCGTCGACGCCCAGAATATAAGTCATAGCCGGGCCGACCCGATCAATCGTTCCACTCGCCCACGTAGACGCGATGCTCCTCGAGGTAGGCATCCACCAGTCCGCGAGCCAGCGAATACGAGCCGATGAGGGGATGCACCAGTAACGCCTCCACCGCCCGTGCGCGGGAGCGCATGGCAATTGCTTCGACCGTCAGGCGCTCGTAGCGTTTGACCGCCTGCATCAGGAGGAGCTGATCCTCGGGTATGGCATCGAGCGGGATAGGATGAATGCCTCGGCTATCGCAGCGACAGGTTACTTCCACCACGTCATCATCCCGCATGCCGGGGATCGCTCCTTGATTGGAAACGTTCACCACGAGTTCGCTGGGGTGTCCGGTTGCAGCCGTGAGAATATCGAGCGCCACGCCGCCATACCCTTCGCCTTCGCCGGCGTGATCCGCCTCGGTCTCCTCGTCGCCGGTTTCTACCGAGCTACTCCCCGATTCCATGGCGAGATAGGTCCCGCGACGTTCGTTCAGATAGTGCTGATACCGGGCCCAGGCGGGTTCTGGCCGAGCCGCCGGATCGATCTCCGCCAGGTCGCGCACCAGTTGGGCGCTGAGGCGCTGCACCTGCTGACCGCGCGTTTCAGTTGCCGCCCGGATGTTGGCCACGGCGCGTTCTCGATAGTAATAAAAGTACAGATACTCGTTCGGCAGCATATTGAGTAATTGAAGGAGTTCGACGTCGAAGAGCGCCAACTCCGGGAGTTGGGCCCGCAGGGCCGGATCCTGAACGATCCGCGGCACTATATTCGCGCCGTCCACCAGCGCCACCGACATCCACGAAAGGTGATTCAGGCCAAAGAAGCGAACTGGCACCTCCTCGGCGCTGCGATTGAAGGCGGCCGCTACCTGACGGCGCATGCTGGTGGGGGTGTCGCAGATTCCCACGATCTGCAAATGTGGGAACTGGGCAATCAGCGCCTGCACCACGAGTCCGGCTGGGTTGGTGAAATTCAGGAGGGGAGCAGTTGGGCAGTAGCGCACCATCTGCTGAGCGATCTTGACCACCGCCGGAATGGTGCGCAGCGCCATGGCAAAGCCGCCGGCTCCGGTCGTCTCCTGTCCCAGCACGCCGTGCTGCAGGGCGATCCGCTCGTCCGCCACCCGGCCCATTTCCGTGCCGGGTCGTATGGTGGTGATGACCGCGCCGGTCCCGGGTAGGGCCCCACCGAGTTCCGTGGTCCAGGTGACGTCGAAGGCTCCTCCGGCCTGCCGCGCCGAGTGCCGACAGAGCGGACCCATCACTGCCAGCTTCGCCTCGTCCCCGTCGACCAGCACCACCTCGCGGAGATCGATTGCATCCTGCCGCCGGGCCAGCGCCGGCATCAGAAGCGGTGAGCGCACACCGGCCCCACCGACAACAGTTAACTTCACAGTCAGAAAGACCTCCCCACACGACGATACACCACGCATGAGGTCGGACTCTCAGGGGGAATCCAGACCGGCCCGTCGAAGCT